>JADZDJ010000113.1 GCA_020851115.1 Pirellulales bacterium | reverse complement strand
GCATTGTGGGCTCGAGTCTGATCGAGCGTGGTCGAACCGGAGGTTTTCTCGACGTAGCCCGACCAGTTCCCCAGGCCGTCGAGCGCCCAGTCGGCCTGCTTGGTGGGGGAGCCGATGGAGCCGCCGCTGCCCGCAAGTCCTGGGCTATCGCACTCCGCGAAAACCAAGTTCAGCAGACCGCGCGTTCACGTTTCAGCGACGCCGTGCCGCCGCGAAACAAATCCCCAGCCCCAGCAATATCAGAATGCTCGCTGATGGTTCCGGCAACATCGAGAAATTGTCGAAGTCGGCATTGAGGCTTACAGTGCCGCCGTCTTCAACGCGGACATGATTGAAATATCCGAACTCATCCCCTGTCAGCAGATTGGAGCTATCGGAGCCGGAGACTGAAATTGAGGTACTTGTTGTCGTGTCGGTCAACGTGGCCGTCAGGTCAAGGGATCCACCGAAGTCCATCCCTGCAATCGTCAGCTCATAAATGTTGCCCAAGGTAATTGGCAACGATGAAGTCGATATCTCATTAAGGCTGGCGCCGAAAAACAGATTTACCTCGCGCAGCCAGAGCCGCCCCGTCGCATGGCCCAATCCATCGGAATCGAGAAAATAGGAAACCTGGTAGCGATCCGAATTGCTAGACGCTGGTGTAGCATCGGCTCCTCGTGCGAACAAGCCGATCGTCCCTGTGTTGGCGTCGTCGCTGCCGGTATTTGTGAAGGAATCGATTCGGAACTCCGTCGACATACTGAACGACGAAGTTGCCAACGCCGGAAAGCTGATTCCCGATGAACTATTGGCTCCTACCGCCACGCCGACTCCCGCGGAAAATACGGAAATTCCGTTTTCATAAGCCTTTCCCGAAAAGCTGGGAGAGAAAATTCCCCACGCGCTACTGGAAGCCTCGGTAAAGTTCGTGACGGCAGTGTCTCCAGTCGCGTAGCCTTCAAAGCTTTCAGAATATGGTGCGGTTGCGGCGAAACTACCGACTGCCGACAGCGACAAAAAAAGTATCAGACCGATCTGGTAGTAAGTTCTCATGGTCGACTTTGGATTTCGCTAGAGGTTGGGGATTCGAAACTCGAATGGCCGACATTTCCTATTTGACTTAATCCAGAAGACACGCTGCGAGCAAACTGCTTTCCCATTTTAATACCACCCCCTCTCCCTGTGTCCAGCTTTTGGCAATTTTTTCCGTGATTTTTCTCGGGACGGAACTGCGAACTGAAAACCCGTGGTTGACATGGCGCTTTGTGGGGTTTTAGACTGGTTTGACGCAGATTTCGTCCATTGCCAGTCCTGTTCGATCGCCCCTAATACACCCGCTTAACAATTCTGGACACAGGTGGTGGACGGCGTCAGCATACTGGCCTATCTGACCGACGAGCGCTAGGTCAAGCCAGGTTGTTCGATATTATTCATACGGAGAGGATCGTGGCAAAACGAAAACTGTACATTACTGAGTTTGACAAATCGCGACTCGAAGAACTCATCGCAGTGGCCGAGGAATTCGGTGGGCAAGACAGGAAGGATTTGGAGTCGTTGGCCGCCGAGTTGGCAAAGGCGAAAGTCGTTTCGCCGCAAGACGTACCTGCCGACGTCGTAACCATGAACTCAAAAGTTGTGCTGCGCGATTTGGAGACTTCTGAAATAATGACCTATGCCCTGGTCTTTCCAAAAGACGCGGACATCGATGCGGATGCTATCTCCGTTCTCGCCCCTGTGGGCACGGCGATCTTGGGATATACCAAAGGGGATGTGGTGGAATGGCCTGTTCCATCTGGTGTGCGCCGTATACGAATCGAAGACGTTCCTTACCAACCCGAAGCGGCTGGAGATCATCATCTATAGTGCCAACCATTGGCAACGGGCGACGGTATCTCGCCAGGCCAAATTTCCGGCAGTCAGGTAGAGGCGTTATATAGCCGAGATGAACGGCTGGGCGCTTTCGATCGACCCCCAATCGTCCGCCGAATCGAGTCGTTCGCCATGCTTCAGCTTCACAACAGCGGCTTCTGCCCGGTAGAGACCGATTGCCGCTTCCGGCGATAGCGAGTGCGATTTTGCTGACGTTCGGCAAGGCTGATGCCGCCTGCGGTGCTGGGCGAGGAAACAAGCGGCTCAGGTGCTCCTTCAAGGGCATCTCCTGCCTTGATACTCGCCAGTCGCTTTTCAAGGTTGACCGCATATTCCGCCGACAACTCGAAGCCGAGAAAGTGGCGATGGAGTTTTTTCGCCACCGCCAGCGTCGTGCCGCTACCGCCAAATGGATCGAGAATCGTGTCGCCAGCGTTACTGCACGAGCGAACGATGCGGCCGAGGAGTTGTTCGGGCATCTGGCAGCCATGCCAGCCTGCACGCTGCTTGAACGTACCGGCGACGCGCGGGAAATACCAAGTGTCTTCGTCGGGACGAAATCCTTGCGGCAAATCCTGCGGGCGAAGCGTGAAGGTTCGCTCGCCGTCCATCATTTCAACTGCTCGCGGCGGTACAATCCACGTGTCGTCCGGCAATCGTCCGGCGGGATTCGCCCGACCATCGCCATACACGAGTTGCCGGGCCGACGGCACACGGATTTCCTGGTCGTGAAAGGTGAATTGCGTCGCGTTCTTCACGAAGTGAAATAGATGTGCATGCGACCGGCTGAACTTCTTCTTGCAATTAACGCCGAAAGTGTAATACCACACCACCCAACTGCGGATAGTGAACCCGACTTCGCGCTGGGCGATTAGTTTGAGTTCCGCGGCAAATTCATCACCGATCGCTAGCCAAAACGCGCCATCGTCGGTGAGCACGCGATGTAATTCGGCAATCCACTGACGGCACCAGCCCAGGTAATCGTCCGCCTGCTTCCGATCTTCATAAACGTCGTATTCATAGCCGATATTGAACGGCGGATCGGCAAACGCCAATTGCACCAATCCAGTGGGGAGTTCGGCAAGCCCGGCAACGCAATCTCGGTTCAGTACGCAATCGAGGGGCAACTTCATCGGCGGTCAGCCTCCATGCGAGTCGCGAAAATAATTGCAACTATCGTATCAAGTTAATATCGACATACAACTGGCTGTCGTTTCTGCAAGCCGCGCACGGTCTGGTTTGCTCCTTGAGTTGGAAGCCGCTGGCGATTTTCGGCTGACGGCGATTGCTTCATAGCGGCAGCGCCTCGATCGTCTCGCCGATCGCGAACTCACGATCGCCGGGAGGAAATACTGCAAGCGAATTTGCGCCGACAAAGCCACGCAAATCCGAGGATCCCTTCCAAGTCGTTGGCTCGACCAGCCAGCCTTCGGGCGAACGCGACAGCATGGCCGGATGATACGTCGTCCGCTCGCCGTGCTGTTGAAAGGCTGTCGATAGTCTTGCCAGTCGCGTCGGATGCGGCGGCGTCCACGGTCGTCCCGCTAGACGTGCGATCGCAGGTTTTACAAATAGTTCAAAGCAAACAAAGCTGCTTACTGGATTTCCTGGCAAACCAAACACTAAACAGCGATTCCCGGAGGTATGAAGAATTGGACCTGAAGAATGGACAGGCGATGTGCCGGAGACGCTTGGTGGTTGGCGGCCTGTCGATTCGATGACGACTTCATCCATTCCGCCATGCGCCTTCCGTGTTCCGCTTGAATCCTGAACTCTGAACCCTGAACCCTGCCCAGTCGATTCTCCATTCACCACTCCAAACCACAACGGCTTTCCTGGCTTCAATCGAACCTTATGAAATACCTGACGTACGCGCAGTTCCGCAAGGACGGCTGGAACCAGGTCAAGTACGCCGGCCGATACGCCGCCGGACAGAACCAACACATCGTGTTTCAGTCCCGCGGCGATCGTTTGCCGCAGGTCATCGAGTCGATCGCGGGCGATGCCCAAATCGACCGGCATGGCTCCGGTACGCCGAACGGCGGCTGCCAGCATCGGCCCATTGGAGTTGCGAATGTGCCCAGCCGTGGGCGTTTGGTCGTGCGGAACCAGTTCGTTTCCCGTAGCCAAGATCGCCACTTGAACTTGGCCAACGACTTGCACTCTTGATCGCCCCACTTCCGCCAATAAGCCGATTTCCGCCAGACCGATCTCCGCGCCAGTGCGAAGCACAATCTCGCCCTTGTGGAGCGATGCCGCTCGACGCATCACATTTTGGCCGGTCCTAAACCGCTCGTCATCGATCTGGACGCGCTCCGCCGTCAATTGCGTGCGCTCGACCATGACCACGGAATCGACCCCCTTGGGCAGCGGCGCCCCGGTCATGATCCGCGAGCAGTGGGCAGGCCCGACGACGCGCGTCGGCATCGCACCGGCAATGATTTCCTCCAACACCGCAAGTTCCGCGCGGCCATGGACAAGATCTTCGCCGCGCACCGCGTAGCCATCGACGATCGACTTATCGTGTGGCGGACTATCAACGTCGCTCGCAATGTCCTCGGCCAGCACCGAGCCAACCGCATCGGCAAGTTGAACTTGCTCAGTGCGATTCGCACAAGTGCATTCGAGAACCTGATGCAACGCTTCGGCGACAGAAAGCATGGGCGAATCTATGAAACTAATTCCGGCTAACCGTTCCGCGATTTGACTTCTCCGGTCTTCGTGTCGAGCGTCCAAATGACGCCCGGTGGCGACGAAGCTTGAAACTGATAACGACCAATTTGCGATCCTCCCGCCGAGTTCATC
>JADZDJ010000112.1 GCA_020851115.1 Pirellulales bacterium | reverse complement strand
GTCGCCTCGCAGATGCAATTGGGGTCACTTCAGTTGGACGAGAACTGAAACGAAGCCGATTAAGGCATCCAACATGATCATCATACCAACACGAAATAAACGATCCAGCGACCCCGGATACATGCACACGATTCATAGACATAGAAGCTCCTTTCTAGAGAAATAAAAAAAGCGCACAGCGCGAGGGGCCGTCATGGGACGTGAGCGAGCGTCCGCGCGCTGCGATTGAACTTGTATAGCTAGCTGATCTTTCATTTCGCCTGCTCGACAAATGGATTGCTTCCAAGGAGGTCATCCAATTTCTGGCACAGATGATGCGACATCATCCTTGTCGCCATCTGGTGGTCGTCATGGATCAAGCCAAGCCGCATACATCGCAGAAGACCAAAGCTTACATCGAGAGCCAGCCACGCCTGCATACGTTTTACCTTCCCAGCTATTCGCCGGACTGGAACCCCGATGAGAAAGTTTGGAACCATCTGAAACATCACGAACTGAAGAGTCACCGAGCAAAAACCAAAGACGAACTCAAACAACTCACCCAACGAAAGCTGCAATCCATGGCGAAGCGACCAGAACTCCTCCAGGGGCTGTACTTTCGTTGCTGTGTGTCAGATTTTTTCGGATGAGCCATACATTGCAAAACATCCAGCACACCAAAACATTCTTGTTGAAATCATCACCGTTCTCCCAATATCGAGTAGAAAAACATGAAGTAAAAAGCGCTATCACTGTGCGCCTTGACCGGTCGATTCCAAAAAGTCCTTCACGAGGATATCCATCGAAAAACTATCCAGTTGCCCTATCCCCTCCTTTCTTCGACAGCTGCCAGTGATTTACCCGCATCCCAGCCAACGGGCATCACTCGGTGTTCCGAACTCCTAGCGGTCCGCCGCCGCTCGTCGGGGTTCATTTGTTTCATGAGCAATTCGAAGGCAGCTTGGCCAATCTCCTCCCATAAGTGCTTGACACGTGCGACTTCCGGTTGTAAAAAGCAACTGATGGGCGACTCATCGAAAGAGACGACACTCACGTCTTCGGGTATTTTCAGTTCCGCACGCTGCGCCGTTCGATAGATGAACGGGGCAATATCGCCCGATGCGTCAAAGACCGCAGTCGGACGATTCGGCTTTGCCAGCAGCGGCAAAAGCACCTCTTCGGTCTTATCGATCCTCTCATTCATCCACTCCGTAACGCTTTCACCTCCCAGATCCATCACCAGCGAACGATCAAACAGCACGCCCGCGTCCAACATTGCATCTCGAAAACCGTTGAGCCGTTCCGTAATGACTTGAAAGTTGAGTGGGCCAAGAAACGCGGCGCGCTTGTGCCCAAGAGCCGCCAAGTACTTCCCCACCATGTAGCCCCCCTCGTAGTTATTTTCCTCCACGGTTGGAACTTCGAGATCGTGCAACCTTTGATCGACCAACACGAATGGGTATCCGCCCGCTTTTAGTTCATACAATACCTCGCTAAATCGCCGGTGATGTAACGAAACGATGATCGCGCCGTCGATCGGGCTATCAGGCAGGCGGCGGATCATTTCCAGATCGGCCTCTAATTGCCCGTGCGCATCGTAAACCAAGGTCTGCACGCCATGCTCGCGCCCCGCTTCCTGGGCACCGCGGGCAATCTTCACTTGATGAGACCATGCCAAGTTCGGAACGATGACCTGCACCGTGCGGGTTGCTGAGTGGGGAGAACGCACAAATAACCCCTTTCCCGGCCGGCGCTCAAGCAGCCCCTCATCGACAAGTACTTCGATACCCTTGCGAACTGTATTTCGAGCCAAACCCCATTCCTGGGAAAATGCGAACTCTGTCCCGACCATGTCCCCAGGCGCAAGGTTGCCGCTCTTAATGGACTCTCGAAGCTGGTCGATCTGTTCCAAGCACTTCATGACGTTGGATTTGTTCAGAAATTACTTTGACATTGTTCTTGAACATGTTTAACATATCAACTCTGAGTCTTGATGTCAACAAAAAATTAAATGGCCAAAGAAATTTTCGTTTAAGGGTTTTAGCGCAGTCAAAAAATCGAATGTTTTCGTCGAAAGTCTCATCTGCCATATAACAGAGATCAAACGGAATGCAGTCATATATCCAAAGCCCACACGGACAGATAAGGCGATAAGGCAAGTGATTATGCAAATGCTGCCGAGTACCTCCATTTAGCCTGCCAGCGGTTGATGCCATTTCGGTCACATTCCGTATCTTTCGCATTCTCTTATTTTGTGACTCGAAGATAGACCGTTCGGTCGTAGAAAGGTACTAACCAACAAAAGCACGATCATCGCTCCGATTTTTACTATGCAGTTCAATCCCTTGCTGGCCATTTTGTTTCATGCCATTGGCGCATTGGGGGCTGCCAGCTTCTACATATTTTTCCTGCGCGTGCGCAATTGGGCATGGGAAAGCTATTGGCTCGTAGGTGGCGCGATGCTATGGGTTGTATGGCCATGGCTGGTAGCGGCAATCGCGGTGCCTGATCTCGTAGAAATTCTGCAGCAAATCGTTCGGCAACGTGCTTTTTGGGCCGCCGGCGCGATGGGCATCGGTTGGGGAATTGGCAACTTGGCTTTTGGATTGTCGATTCGCTATCTTGGCTTTGCCGGTGGATATAGTGTGTCACTCGGGCTGATCATCGCCTTGAGTGGATTGGCGCCGGCAATGGTCAAAAGCCTGTGGCCAGATTTGCTGCCCAGCCTTGCAGGGCAAGAAACCTTAATGCAAACCATTGCGACTACCGCTGGCAAAGTCTCGCTATCGGCGCTTCCGGTCATGTTATTGGGCGTAGTACTCTGTGGCTTGGCTGGTTGGCAAAAAAACCGTGAGTTGCCCAACGCTGCGAAGCACGAAGCCGTTCGTGATTTCAACTTCTACAAGGGAATTTCTGCTTCGCTCATTTCGGGGATCGGTAGCGTCGGCATCGGACTGGCGATGACGAGCACCGATCCGATCGAAGCGCTGGCACTGGAACATAACGCCAGCAAAGAATGGGCCAACAGCTTGACAATGGCGATTGTTCTCACGTCCGGAGGGTTGACCAACATCGCGTGGTGTGTGGGTTTAAATTTCCGCAATGGAACCGGACGGGATTATTTCAACACCCGGTGTATTTCGTTGCCGCGCAACTATTTATTCTGCCTGCTAGCGGGCACAGTGGCGTATTCGGAATTCTTTTTTTATGGCTTGGCGACCCCGCAGATGGGTATGCTGAGTTTTACGAACTTGCCAGTTCATGTGGCGCTTTGCGTAGCACTTGGCAGTATGTGGGGGATCTTGCTAGGCGAGTGGAAAGGAACCGGCCGTCTGGCTCGCTGCCTACTCGTCGCAGGAATTGCCACACTGCTTCTCGGCAGCGGTATCATGGCGTGGGGCTGTTGGCTGACATCCGCAACGAGCAAGTCGCCAGCAGCGGCAATCCAAGCTGAGGTCGTTCAGTATTCAAATACGGTGGCAACCGACTCTCCAAGGACATCCATTCACCTGTGAGGATCGCAATGTTTTTGGCTCACAAGCGAAGTTTCATCTTGCGATTTTTATCTGCTGTAGTGCTGATGTGCCTTGAGTCGGGCGCGTCATCGGCTTGGGAACTCCATGAACAGCCCGCGGAACCTGGCGAATGGGGCTTTCGGCCAAGCAGCGAGACAGATTGCGAGCTGAATCCGCCGGCATTTACATGGCGCCAGGACGATCGTGCAACCTCGTACCGGCTTCAAGTCAGTACGGATCGCGAGTTTCGTGACCTCGCCTACGACGCGGGTAGCCAGTGGTCCTCCCACTGTCCGCCGCAGATTCTCCCCGCCGGCAAACTGTTCTGGCGGTATCGTGCGGTTGGCGAGGATGGCGAAGCGAGCGCATGGAGCAGACCGCGACAGTTCACCATCCTACCTGATGCGACGCCGTATCCTCAGCCCAAGGTCGAGGAACTAAAGTCCCGGCTACCGACAGAGCGGCCACGTCTATTTATGCGGCCCGAAACTTTGGCTCGCTATCGCCAATTGGCTGAGTCCGACCTCGGAACTCAATGGCAAGCGATTCAACGATCCGCCGACCGGCTACTGGCGTCGCCTCCCGATCTCAGCGAACCGCCGAAGTATCCTAAGGGCATGCTGCGAAAAAGCGGTGCGTGGAAAGTGATCTGGTGGGGTAATCGGCAACGTGTGGTTGCCGTAGCGGACGGTGCTGCGACCCTGGCGTTCGCGTATTGCATCACCGGCGAGCGGCGATACGGCGAGGCTGCGCGAGATTTCTTGGTGGCAATGACAAAGTGGGATCCGAAAGGGGCCACGAGCTTCGCGTACAACAGGGCCAGCGCGCATAGCTGGGTAGTTTAGGCAGTCTGGCGCGATCTCTTGCTGATTGTTATCCTCGGCACGTTGGTCGCAGGCGCGGTTGCCTGTGGCGAGCGATTTTTAGGGAGGATACATCAT
>JADZDJ010000111.1 GCA_020851115.1 Pirellulales bacterium | reverse complement strand
TCAGCGTGGCCGAAAGCGTCACCAGACGCGTCAAACGCTGGCGCGACAGCGACATGCGAGAGCGGTGGTGCGTCGCGGGACTCCTCGATGCCGAGAGCCGCTTCAACCGCATCCAAGGGCACAAGCACCTGCCGCAATGACTCGATGCGCTCGAACGGAGCCACCAAGCTCAACAATCAACAACCCTTGACACCAAACGTAAAATCGCCTGACAATCCTCGGAGGAGACTGCTGCCTATTTCAACTGAGAGCGGGACATCTTCACGGAATATAGGGACGAATTAACTCCCATTCATCATCCGTCAAATCACTGTCGTACGCTGCTCTCATGGCTTGACCTCCTCGAATTGCGATTTTGCCCCAACAAATTCGTATCCAGCCGGTCCAGGCCCGGTGATGCTAGCGTTTGAAAAACACTTTCTTAGTCTGCTCCGAGCCTTCAACGCATGGCGACCAATTGCAAACGAGTGATGCTCCTGATCGAAAGCTCACGCGCATATGGCCGCGGGTGTTTAATGGGAGTGGCTGCATATGTTCGATCGCATGTTCGCTGGAGCCTGCTGCACATCGAACGCGGGTTGACGGAAAACGTGCCCAAGTTCCTCCGTGGCTGGACAGGCGATGGAGTAATTTCTCGCATCGAAAATGAGAAAGTCGCCAAGGCGGTTGCCGATTTGGGAGTGCCGACTGTCGATTTACGCGGTTCCCACCGGCCTGCCACTGGAGCGATGCTAGACACCGACCCTCGGATCGTCGCTCGGATGGCGGCCGAGCATTTTCTTGAGATTGGATTTCGTCATTTCGCGTACATTGGTTTTCCGGGCATTGATTTTTCTGAACGACGATTGGTCGCATACGAGGAGTATCTCAAGAGTCGCAGCATACACGTCCACGTTTACTCGCCGCATCGTCAATCCCCGCGATACAAGGACATTCTCGGTTGGGAAGCTCGTGGCGAATTGGAAGGTGCGGCAATTGCCGATTGGTTACAATCGCTGCCGCGCCCGTTGGCGGTGTTTGCCTGCAACGATGTGCGCGGTCGGCAGATTATCGATGCTTGTAACCAGTCAGGCATCAGTGTCCCAGAGGAAATTGCGGTCATTGGTGTCGATGACGACCATGTGATCTGCGAATTATCGAATCCGCCGCTGAGTAGCGTGCAACCCGATTCGTTACGAATCGGTTATGAGGGGGCAGCACTACTGGACTCGATGATGAACGGCCAGCCAGCGCCGAAGGAAACGATTTTCATTCCACCCAAAGGCATTGCCCATCGCCTGTCGTCGGAAATGACCGCCGTAGAAGATCGCGAAGTCGCGGCCGCGATGCAGTTGATCCGTGACAACGCTTGCGATGGCCTGAGCGTTCGCGAAGTTGTTTCACGATTGCACATAAGTCGCTCGACACTTGAGCGACGATTTCATGCTGTGTTTACTCGCACTCCTGCAATGGAAATAGAACGCGTGCGGATGTCGCGAGCTAAGCTTCTCATGGTGGAAACTCGGTATAAGCTTTCGAAAGTTGCGGCCCTGACGGGCTATGGAAGCGCTTCCCAATTCGCGACCGCATTCAAACGCTACTCGGGTTTGACGCCGGGCGAATATCGCAATCAGGCCAATCTCTTCCCGAAAACTTAATTCGCACTGCTAAAAATCAGTAAATCTTTCTTGCAGATTGAGGCATGGCAATTTCGAAGATTTGTCACAACGGAGGGTGCCCTTCCGGCAAGAGAGTAATTACTCAAGCACAGCGAGCGGGGGTGCTGGCGGTGCTTTCACTCGGTCGGCGGGAGGTTGGCGCGGTAGTTCCAGGGGAGCCAAGCGGCCGGGGCCGCGGCCACTTGCTCGGCATGGCGCTGCAAGACGGTGAATCGCAATCCAATCGGCTAGCCCATGTCGATTTCTTGGAATTGGTGTTGCAAGACGAACTAGCCGTCCGGCGCCAGAGTCAAATCGAATGCCGCATTAATACCGCCGCTTTCCGGGAACTCAAATCGCTGGAGGGCTTTGATGGGGAGTTCAATCGCTCGATCAATCGCAAGCAGATCTTCGATTTGGCCAGTGGCAGCTTCGTGCGACAGCACAAAGCCGTGTTGTTGGGTCCGCCGGGCGTGAGCAAAAGCTACTTGGCCTAAGGAACGGGCGCGCAATAACTTCCCTGTTTTCGAAATTGCGAGAGGTGCGTAAAATGCGGCCCGCAGGTTGAAGGATTAACCGGGAGGCTGGCATGGAAGCGTATAGTTCTACTGTCGAACGGATGATGCGACGGCTGTTTGGGTCGCTGGGCGAACGGGATCGTCGTCGCTACGCAGCGGTCGAGGCGACGAAACTAGGGCACGGCGGGCTCGAGTACGTGTCGCGGCTGCTGGGCTGCGATCCGAAGACGATTCACCAAGGCCTTGCCGAGTTGCAGGCAGTCGAGGAGTTGAACGTCGAGCGTCAGCGAAAAAAAGGGGTGGACGCAAGTCGCTGACGGAGACTTCGCCGCAATTGGTCGAGAATTTTCTTCAGGTGTTGCGTGACCACACCGCGGGCGATCCCCTGCGGGCGGACGTAAAGTGGACCAACCTGTCGCGGCGGCAGATTTCTCGGCGGCTCGGCGAGCGGGGTACGCCGGCGGGCCGGCGCGTGGTGTCGCGACTGCTGCGAGAACACGGCTATCGTCGCCGCCAAGCCCAGAAGAAGAAAACGATGGGTCGGCACGTGGAGCCGGAGGTGGTCAAGTTCTTCATCGCCGATGCTCCTCAGGAAACTCCGCTGACGGAACTGCTGCACGTGGCGTTCTCGCGTTGGCGCGTGGAGCGCTCGTTCGAGGACCAGAAAACCGAGTT
>JADZDJ010000110.1 GCA_020851115.1 Pirellulales bacterium | reverse complement strand
TATTGTGTGTCATTTTGTTTCCTTGCTGAACTTGCAATCTTTGGAGCCTTTCGGTTCCCTGTTAATTTTTGTTTAGATCTTTCACCATGCCGTCCACCCACCATCGACTCTTAGAATGTCACAATTCACCATGGCAGCTTCATCGCTCGCAAGATAGACAACGGCCGCGGCGATCTGCTCAGGCGTGGCGAGTTGGCCAATCGGTATTTTGCCGAGCACAAACTGGCGAAACTCTGGGTTTTCTAAACGCCGTCGCGTGAGATTCGTTTCTACAAATGTCGGTGCAACCGCGTTGACAGTGATACCTGACTTTGCCCACTCGACCCCCAGAGTTCGCACGAGTTGATTTACCGCGCCTTTTGTCGCGCAATACACGGCCTGCCCCGGAATGCCGATCAATCCGGATTGGCTCGAAATGAAAATGATCCGACCGTGGCTTCGTTCGATCATCCCCCGGGCTGCCGCCTGCGCGAGAAAGAAGCCGCCTTTTACGTTTGTGGCGAAATGATCGTCCCATTCGTCGGCAGTCACTTCGAGGCCGGCCGATGGCCGATTGATGCCCGCGTTGTTCACCAAAATGTCTAGCGCGCCAAAATGTCGCTCGACACTTTCGACGGCAACTGGAACCTGCTTCAGATCGCGAACATCGAGCACGATCTGCAGGGCACGGCGGTCATACTGCTCAATCGCGAACGCCGTTTCTTCGAGCGAGTTGGCCTGTTTGTCACAGATCGCCACATTCGCGCCACTTCGTGCAAGCGCAACGGCGATCGCGGCGCCTAATCCCGTAGCCGCTCCCGTTACAAAGGCGGTCTTGCCGGTAAGTTGAAATGGGAGGCGGTTCAAAGCAATGTCCTCGGGCGAAACAGCGATGAGGATGTTTGGCAACCTATGTTGCCGCGGCAAAGCGATCGACGCGTACCCGGGCCGTGATCGCGTGGGCCAGCATGCGCTCCACGTTACATTGCCGTTCGGTGACCGCTCCGACTTCGCGACTCGCTGCTGGCGACATTTTTTGATACGTACAGGTCTTAAGGAACTTTCCGACCCAGACGCCGCCCGTGTAGCGCGCAGCGCGGCTGGTGGGCAGGATGTGGTTCGTACCTATCGATTTATCGCCGTAGGCAACGGTTGTTTCTTCACCGATAAACAGCGAGCCGTAGTTGGTGAGTCGGTCGGTGTAGTAGCCTTTATCGGCGACGTGTAGTTCCAGATGTTCTGGCGCGTAGTCGTCGGACAGGGCGATTGCTTCATCCGGCGAATCGGCCGCATAGATGATGCCGTTGTCGCGCCATGATAGAGCCGCGATTTCTCGCGTCGGCAGCACGGCCAGTTGTTTCTCGACCTCGGCTAGCGTCTCGCGGGCGAATGATTCGCTGAGCGTGATTAGGCAGACGCCGGAATTCGGATCGTGCTCTGCCTGTCCCAACAGATCGCAGGCCACGAGCGCCGGATCGGCCGAGTCGTCGGCGATCACCAGAATCTCGGTGGGACCCGCTAAGAGATCGATGCCACAACGGCCAAAGAGCTGCCGCTTAGCTTCGGCCACAAACTTGTTGCCGGCGCCGCAGAGTACATCAACTGGCTCGCAGCCGCCCAGGCCAAAGGCCATCAACGCCATCGCCGGCACACCGCCGACGATAAAGATACGGTCGGCGCCGGCTTTCTTCATCGCATTGATGGTGGCCGGGAAGTAGCCGACTCCTTTCACGGGCGGCGTGGCAGCGACCACGGTTTTTACACCGGCGACCTTGGCCGGAATGATGCTCATCTGGGCCGAGCCGAACATCGGATAACGGCCGCCGGGAATATAGCTACCTATCGCGCGCACGGGAATATGCTTGTGTCCGAGCGTTACTCCCGGCCGAATCTCGACTTCTAGTGGCAGCAATGTCGAGAGTTGTGCTTGGGCAAAACTACGAACATTCGTCTGGCAGTACTCGGTGTCTTCGATCACCTGCTGTGGCAGCGAATTGATAGCATCTTCAATTTGTACTTCGGTCAGCTCAAAGCTATCCGGATTCCAATCATCAAACTGCTGGCTGTATTTGCGAACGGCTTCCAGACCGTTACGCTCTAAATCGAGCAACATCTCTGAGACAACTCGTGAAGTTTCCGGATCGTTCTCAAAGAGTCGATGTCCGCCTGATTTAATGACTTTCATTCTTGCTCCACCGAATTCGATTGGGCCGGAGCCTTGAGTATTTTGGCAATCGCGTCATTGATCCAGTTTTCGCTGCGCGGAAACTCCGCGTAGCTCTTCAACTCGGCGAACATGGGATCGTCCGGCTTGATTCCCATCGTTTGCAGAATTGCATAATCCTGCAGTGACTCGGCAAAGACTTCCCAGCGGATCGAATCGAGCGTTTCGCCGTCCTTGCCTGGGTAGACGACAAAAGGATCGCCATAAGGAATCCACGGCCAATCGCCGTTCGACGAATCCTTGTACGGATCGCCAATGTTTTCACTGGCCATCATGTGCCAATAGTTGTAGCCCCAGTGCAGGAAACCTTCCGCCTTGAGGTGGTAGAACAACCAGCCGGACATGCGGATCTTCGGCAGTGGCGTATCGAGAAATCGATTGAGCCACTTGCCGTTCGGCAAACAGCAATAATAAACCCAATGCGAGATCCCTGCGTCGATATAGGCCTGTGCCGAATCCACTAGAGGTACAGGAATATCCGTGAGTCCCTGCCGGCCGTATTCGATGTTGCTAAGCGCGTCCATTACCTTCATCCAAGGCGCCAGCTCGTGGAGCACCTTGCGGGCGGCTTTATAATTGATAACGTGTTGTCCTTCGCCGGGCTCGTCGGAGAGATGAAAGTACGAATCTGCCAGCAAATTTTCCTCGAGTAGGAACTCGTGGAAGGATGGCAGGAATTGGCGAAGGAAGTTGAGGTACGTCTCGCTAAACGCCGGCTCATCCTCTGGCCAGAGCATCACGTAGTTATCGCCGTCCTTCTTATAAATTCGTATGGGGTGCTCGACGCCCCAATAAATCCACAGGTGCGACCATTCAAATTTGGGGAAACCAATCTCCTTACACATGTCAGTAAACCGCTTCACTTCGGTCCAGTCGAACTTGTATTTACCCGGTTCTGGCTCCTCAACTACTAGCAGTTGACAAGGTCTCTTAAACACTTCACGGCGGTCGAAAAACATCGGCACATAAACAACATCGCTACCATGGGCAAGCGTGTTCTTCAACTGGCCGCGAGTGATTTCCCACCATCTGGGGTCTTCGAACATACCTGTTTTGTAATAGTCCCAAGTCGCTTCACCGCGCCACCAATGAATCACGTGGAAATCGCGTCGGGGCTGGATTACGAAGGGGCTAATATCGAGCGTGAGCGGTAGTTCGAACTCATGCTTATGGTCGCCCAGGATAAACTTGAACCGGAGTTCGCGTTTGCCTGGCTCGGCATCGGCAGGAATCTTGAGCGTGATCCAATAGGAGCGACTTTCACGGGGACCAATGCGAAACTCTGTCGCTGGCAAGAGTGGATCGGGGACGAGCCCCGGAATGGCATCGAGCCCATCAAGATCTTCAGGCGGGGTATTATGCGTGAAGTGGGGCATCGGCACGAGGCCGACCAAACGCACTTGTGAACCGAGACTTTCGGACCCCTCGATCGCGCCGTTTACCAGCAACGACCACACCCGTTCGTTGCGCATGCAGGCCTGAAAGGAAACCGTGCCGTTGCGAGCCGCCAGCAGTTCGAGTTTCGTCGATCCTGGCTTGGTATTTGGAAACACGCGAGTGAGCGACGATGCAAGCCACAACTCGACCGTGGGTTCCTTTTCGTCTCCCAGCGTCACGCGCTTTGCCTCATCGGCATTCAACGCCAAGGGATTCAATGCGAGGAAAACGACGAAAGCCACAACTAATACAC
>JADZDJ010000109.1 GCA_020851115.1 Pirellulales bacterium | reverse complement strand
TGCGGCTCAGTATTTTTGGGGGCCGAAACACGGCCGGGCAACTTCGCAAAGCGCCTCGGGTAACGGCCGCTGCGTGGCGCAGTTTCTAGTCGACGTCAATACCAGTGAAGCCTTGGGTCTGCGGCGCGGCGGCTGCAACTGGGGCCGGTTCGGGGTCGCGGCGATCGACGATCAGCGAACCATTGTCGGCGACGCTAAACATGGGGCGATAGCAGTTCTCGAAGCACTTCCGGGCCTGTCGGTCCCAATGCCAGACCATGCCCAAGTTGATATTCCAAGCCTCTTCCGCGGCGCCATTGCTGCCATCGGCGGCATCTGGAATCAGGTAAGTAAAGCCGCCCTGAACGCTGAGCCGGTCGCCCACGGGGATCAGCATGTCGGCCCCAATGATGCCATCGGAGTCGTCGTTGCCGCCGGCGAAGAACCGGCCTTCACCGCCGCGGCAGCCATTATATCGATAGAACAGCAAGTATTGGTCGCTCGCGCGGTATTCGGAGTCGTCTTCGAGAGCGTCGTTGATGGTGTGGTTGTTCATGCCGAAGGTGCCGGTGAAGCCGATTTCGTGGCAGCCGCCGTCGCGCAGGCTCAGTTCAGTTCGCATCTGATGATACCCCAACGAGCTGAATCGCTCGTCGTTCAACATGTCCCACACGGCGCCAAAGTTTAGGCCCTCGCACTGCCGGTGGAACAGGCCGGCCGTGGCGAACTGTTGGAAGTGTTGATCGGCGATGCCCGTGTTTTCATCGCCGTTGAGTTGGTTCTGCGTGCCGCGCCAGCCGAATTGGTAGCCAAGCTGGGCGTAGGGTACCTTGGCTCCGATATTGAAGCCTTCATTGAACCCGAAGTTGCCGCTGTCGCGATTCCGATCGTAGGGGCCCTTGAAACCCTGCACGCCAGCGAAAACCATTACCTCTTGCCACTTAGGCCAGCGAATACGAACGGTGTGACAGGATTCATCATCGCCGGGGCCAACGCAGAACAGGTCTTTGTGGCAGCAGTCATCGCAACCGCAGCCAGGCTCACAGCCGCAACCGGGTTCACACCCACAGCCGGGGTCGCCGCATTCGCAACCGCACTGCGGGCCCGTGCATTCGTCGCCGTAGGGGCAACTGCCATCGACGCATTCGCCCGATTCATCGTAGCCGTAGGGTTGATACTGGCCGATGAACGCGTCAGGGCCATCCATGTGTTTCATCACCGGATCCTGCAACTCCGGTTTGATTTTGCTGGAGGACGACTTGCTTGGCGCTGGCAAGTTCTCGGGCGCGGATTTGGCGGCGTCTTCTCCGTCGAATGCAACGGTGACGACGTCCCACCAATTACCACTGTTGGAAAGCATGTCGCTTTCGCGGCGCGGCTTATTGGCCCGTGGAGGAAGCTGATGGGCCGGCGTTTGCGGTGCGGCTGTTGTAACGCGTGCGGGTTGCCGTGCCTGGGCGTAGGGCTGGCGCACGTTCGTGGGGGCCGTATTTGCCCGTTGGACGGCGGCCGATTGATTTCTTGCCGGCGTCGATTGTCGCGCGTTCGTTGACGCGGCGGGTTGGTTTACAGGCATTCTTTTGGCATTCGCCGGTCCGTAGAACGTCGGAGGTTCCTTGACCTCTGCCGCTGCCGACGGTTTTTCCATTTGATCTTTTACACGGAGTGGATTCGCTCCGCCGTCGGCTTGTTCAGCGAGAGCGACCTGCTGACCGTTCGGCAAACGCCATTCGGCGTTTGCGGTGGCATTGTTCGTTCGGCCAATTACCTGAACGTTGGCGGGCCGGGTAACTCCGGCGGGCCGCCATTGCTCGATGGATTGGCCGAGCGCCGCACCAGCCCCCCACACTGAGATGAGAAACGCGGCCGTCGAGAACCGTGACGCAGGAAGAAAGGCGCCGGACATCGGTTGATCCTTCAGAGGAAAAGGCAGTTCATGAGCCTGCATGTGGCGGCTGCCCGTGCCCGCCAATGTGAGCGCAGCGACCGCCGTGATCCCCCCTTGGACCAATAGCTGTTCCGTCTTATCGACACGCCACGCGGGGCACTTTCGGAAAAGTCCACGGAATCGTTAAACTCAACTGCCGGCAGTGCAGTCGTTGCTGCCAGAATGTTAAATGGCCACGAAGCGGCACGAAGATTCTGTTTTCGTGCTATTTGGCGGCACCCGGTGCCCCGGTAGCCACGCTCGCCAGAGCGTGGAGTTCCGGATTGAAGTGCATCCACCATCTGGCGACGGTGGCTACGGCGTCTCATATTGACTGAGTAGTATCAGCGACGCGGCGGACGTCGTCGTCCAGGAGAACTGCAAAGTCCAAGGCGAAGGGGTCAGGTCCATGTTTTCGGCCGACGGTTGTGTGGTTGGGGCAAGGCACGCTGGCCGAAAAATGGACCAGACCCCGACTTTGCCGCTCTCCTGCGTCATCGTCCTTTCAATTTGACATCCCATCCACTGGAATCACTCGCTATGCCAGCTAGCAGTTTCAAGGTTTCTGCAAACGTTGTTGATATTCTGGGTCGCCGCACTTACCCGGCTGAGGTCGTCGTCGAAAATGGCGTAATCGCTGCTATCAACAAGACGAGTGGCAGCCATACTACTTTTGTATTACCTGGTTTTATTGACGCACATGTTCACATCGAAAGCTCGATGCTGGTGCCGAGCGAGTTCGCGCGGGCGGCGGTGGTGCATGGCACCGTGGCGACGGTGAGCGACCCGCATGAGATCGGCAATGTGCTGGGCGTGGCGGGCATCGAGTACATGCTGGAGAACGCGTCGCAGGTGCCGTTCATGTTCTTCTTCGGGGCGCCGTCGTGCGTGCCAGCGACGACGTTCGAAACGGCGGGCGCGGAGATCACGGTGGCGGAAGTCGAGAAGCTGCTCGATGATCCGCGGATTCTTTACCTCAGTGAGATGATGAACTTCCCAGGCATCCTGTATGGCGATGCAGCCTGCTTGGCCAAGGTGAAAGCGGCACACGACCGCGGCAAGCCGGTCGATGGGCATGCGCCGGGCTTGCGCGGCGAGCAAGCGGCTCAGTATATCGCCGCGGGAATCACCACTGATCACGAGTGTTTCACGAAGGATGAAGCACTGGATAAAGTGCGCGCAGGATGCAAGATATCGATTCGCGAAGGTTCGGCCGCGCGGAATTTTGATGCGTTGTACACACTGCTCGGTGAATTCCCTGGGCAAGTAATGTTGTGCAGCGATGACAAGCATCCCGATGAATTGTTACTCGGGCATATAAATATGCTGGTGCGGCGAGCCGTTGCCAGTGGCATCGATGTGTACGATGCGCTGCGCGCGGCGTGCATCACGCCGATTGAGCACTACAAGTTGCCAGTGGGGCGGCTTCGTGTTGGCGATGCGGCGGATTTTATCGAGGTGGATTCGCTACAGGACTTCAATGCGCGCCGCACGTGGATCAATGGGCAACTTGTTGCCGCAAATGGCAAGACTTCGATCGCGCGCGTGGAGCTCAAGGTGGCGAACAATTTCGCGGCAAACCCTGTGTCGCCGGGGGCGATCGAGATTTCGGTGCCGGCCGATTCGAAGCTGATGCTGCAGGTGATTGAGGCGCTTGACGGGCAACTCATTACGAACCGGCTCGAGTATCCGGCTCAAGTGGTGAACGAGGCCGTGCACGCGCAGTTCGAGCTCGACATCTTGAAGCTCGTCGTGGTGAACCGATATTTTCAAGCGCCGCCGGCGATTGCGTACATCAAGAACTTTGGCCTGAATCGCGGGGCGATGGCTTCCAGCGTGGCCCACGATTCGCACAACGTGATTGCAGTCGGCGCGAATGATGAGGACATTGCAGCGGCAATCAACTTGGTGATGGAAGCCGGCGGCGGGCTTTCGGCGGCGTGCGGTGCGGAGGGGGTGGCGGAGGTGTTACCGCTGCCTGTGGCCGGCCTGATGGCCACCGGTACGTGTGCCGAAGTCGGTGCTGCTTACGGCAAGCTCGATAAACTCGTCAAAGCCTGGGGCTCGCCGCTGCGCGCGCCGTATATGACGCTGTCGTTCATGGCTTTGCTCGTGATCCCAGCACTCAAGCTCAGCGATGAAGGCCTGTTCGACGGGGCGAAGTTTGAGTTTACGGATTTGCTGGGGTAGAATTGAGATTGACGCTGCCAACGGATTTGGGCGAAGTGCGTTCAGGTATAATTGGCCGCCAGAACCTGCATGTGGATTGAGAGGCTTTCATGACCGTGACTTTTACTTTGCCAGATGCAGTTGAACGAGAACTTCGCGTTCAATTTAGCGATCTTGGTGCAGCAGCGAAGGAGGCAGCGCTGGTTGAACTCTATCGGCTGAATATTCTCTCCCACGGACAGCTCGCGGAATCACTAGGGATTTCGCGCGACGAAACGAACGCAGTTTTGAAATGTCATAAGGTTGTCGAAGACTTGCCTACCATTGAAGAGTTCGACGCCCAGATGGCCCGCACGCGAGCTCTGCTTGAGAAATGATCGTCGTTTGCGACACGTCACCGCTCAATTATCTGGTCCTCATTGGGCAGGTGGAAATTCTGCCTGTTCTGTTTGGTAGAATTGTCGCTCCCCCGGCCGTGATTGCAGAAATGCAGCACCGTGGCGCGCCGTCAGAGGTTCGCGAGTGGGCATTGGTACCGCCGCAATGGTTGGAAATTATTCTGCCTGGCACGGTGGCCGTAACACTGAGCTTAGGCGCGGGCGAAATGGAGGCAATTTCAGTTGCACAGGAACTAAAGGCCGGACTCCTGCTGGTGGACGAACGCAAAGCATCGGCGATCGCACAGCGATTGGGCCTTCAAGTCGTTGGAACTCTCAACGTACTTGCACTTGCGGCGGAACGAGGGCTGATTGACTTGCAGTCGGCAATCGGCGAACTGCGAAAAACTACTTTTCGGGAGCCAACGAAACTCGTTGAGGAGCTGTTGAAACGCGATGCGGCGCGACGGGGCCGGATATGAACGACGAGGCGTGGAC
>JADZDJ010000108.1 GCA_020851115.1 Pirellulales bacterium | reverse complement strand
GCGGCTGAAACCGATACTGCGAATGGAGGTGCCGCCGCAGCTTGGGACAGTCGTCGATCGGCTCCCGCACAAGATCGTACGGATCCGCTCGGCCTTGCTGGTCCATCAGGGATTGCAGGGCCAGCGCGTCGGTGATTGCCTTGTCGCAGTACGCAGGCTTCAACCGCTTTCTAATCTCCGGTTCTGAAATCGCAGGTTCGGCGGCCTTGCAGCGAAGAATATCCCATCGGCACCGCTCGCGAACGAGCGGCTCGTCGAACAGGTCGATCGTCCGCTCGAAGGTCAGCGTTTCTTCCAGCATTTCGCGGATGAGATCGCTCACGCCAATTTCGCGCATCGCCTTTTTGACGCTCGCTCGCTCTCCTTCGAGTTTTAGCTCGCGGCGCTGGATCTCGCCCCATTGGGCGTCCAGATCGCAGGTGCTGCGGGTTTGCGCCTGTTTCACCATCTCCGCGAACTGGTCGTCGAAGCCTGCCAGGTTGTCGAGCTGCGCTGTAATCTCATCGCCGCCTTTCCGCCTGGCTGTCCATTCACGCTGACGTCTAGGAAGCAGGCCATCGTCTTTTACGCTTCGTCGATGGACACGTGCGTATAAACAGCTAATACCAAATCGGGTAGCCTTTTTCGATGGGTGTATTGAAAAATGCGGGCTTGTACAAATACGAAGGGTTTCGATTACGAAGCCACACAGTCGAACTAGCGCTGTCTTATTAAGTGAGTCGCCGCATGGCTGATAGAAATTCCATGTCGATTCAACCAAATCATCGATATCCTACAGGCTCCAGCCGTTAAACATCTTGTTGCGGAAGCGGCTCCATTCAGGAACGTTCGAGGCGGCCGATGGGTTGGTCGCAAGCTCCGCCACCCAGTCGTCCATTCGACGCAAGCGTTCGGCCATGCCTTGCACGACATTGTACGCCACTTTGAATGCCGCCCAGATTCCTTCCTCGATCATGTCAGCATAGTCGGCATGCGCGATTTGCAGCAGCTTTATCGCGCCGCGGGCACGGACGTCGGCCGAATGGGGCGCTGGATGAAAGAACGACATCTCGCCAAAGTGAGCGTGCGGCGCAAGTGTGGCCAGCACGAGCGATTCACCGTCTGTCGCTTGCAGAAGGTCGGGGTGCAGCCGCCGCGCCACTTCGCACTGCCCTTCCAACACGACCCATAAGTCGCGAGATTCCGCGCCTTGGCGAATAATCAATTCTCCGGTTGCAAACTGCCGCGCTTGCACCACTTCGATGATCTGATGTAATTCCGATTCGTTCAAACCGCGGAACAGCGGAATATGGTGCAAAATGCCGCCGTCGATTGCGACCGCCATCGCGTGCTTCCTCCTGTTTCGTCCCCAAAGTTTCGCGGCCCCCCAAGCGCGCAATTACCTTATCACCGATGATAAGTGCTGGCAACCAGTGTGTCACCAGCCGACAATCAATTCAGCACACCACGAAAGACGCATTTCTGAACCCGAACCGCGCTGGTCGGAAACCAGGATCGAACCAATCGCTTGCTGAGGGCGATGTTCGGAAGTACTGCAACCTCAAGCTGTCCGAGTATAGCGAAGGCATTTTTATGCCGATAGCCACAAGACCCGTGCGCTGAAAGCGAGCGATTGCAACCAATGAATGTAAATCTCATCGACAGGCCAATTCGACTCTTTCCTGTCGGCACATCGCTCACACGCTATACTTTCGCTGTCCAACTCTTCGCGCGCCAGCAAAACATCGCGATTCCTGTGGCGAAAATCCAACAGCCCATTGGCTCAGGCACGGTATAGAGCGCAAATGCCAAGTCCTTCGAGTATTGGCTAATTCCAGGCGGCCCGTCGATGGTGTCTAGATAATTGGTCGGCGTCATCGCAAATGGATCCTGGACTACTGTTGGAAACAATGCGCCAGGGGTAACCGGATTAAAATCAACGGAAACCGTGCCTGTCACTGCGTCGTCCTGAAAATGATACCCACGGACGCCCGGCGTGTTTGGTACAAAAAAGTCGAGATATTCGCCAGGGTTCACCAGGGGAGGCGTCGATGCCAATCCATTGGTCTTTGTATAGTCGCGATCGTGCCAACCCCATTGGGTAATGTTCGTTGGCGGATGAATTGGATCGGTTACGACGCCGGTAGGATCATCGACCAAGGCCACGATTTTGAGCCAATAAACGGTGTCGGGTTGTTGCGGAAACGGCAAATTCAGAGCCAGTTCGGCATTGTATTGAAACACTTGCTCATTCAGAGGCGGCCCGCCGGGGCTAAACGGCGTTTCGGTGAAGGTTCCCGATCCAATGGATAATGGGCCTCGCTCGACGATTTGATTCAACAACGGCTGTCCGGGATGGCTAAACGAGCCAGGCTGCGCGGGGACATCCGTTTCAAACGAAATCAAGAACCTATTGACTGGAAAATCAGGATTGTAGGTCGGATAGCTGCCCCACCACTTCACATGCACGATTGGCGAACTGAATTTGTCGGCGAAATCGTCGGCCATGAATGTGCCGACGTAGACTGGCAGGCCACCGCTTGGATTGGGGCGCCCGTAGGCAGTACTCAGTTCGTTGTGCCCCCAATAGGTCATATCGACCGTCTGTCCGGTCGCTGGATCGGCGACTGGATATGTCACGTTATCGAGCGGCAATTGCTCAAACTTCAGAATGTCTCGGCCGGGGAGCGGGTCGGCGAAAGTAGTTGTCGCCGCCGACAAGCAAAGTGCGATGGTCGCAAATGCAATGAACAGAATTCGATTCGATCGGATCATGGTTGCGTCTCCTTGGTGGTAAGGAAATTTGTGAGCCAGTAGAAGGAATCTTCAAAGCGTTGCTGAAGAAGGATCACCGTGAGGAGCGATTTGGATTCCCCCCCATATTTCGGTTCGAGGTGCAGTATAACTCAGCGAAGAAAACAACGCCACGTTTTCGTTAATTTTTCTTAAGTATTACGGCTGTAATCCGAAGTAGTGGAATGGCGTCGCAATGCAATTTGACGTTCGCGTCATCAAATACAACAGTGCTAAGTTGTTTTTTAACCACCACTTAGAGAAGCCAATCATGTGGAACGAGTACCATTACCTGCGCTCGCAACCTTGGCTTAACGCTGTCGTACGATCTTGACGCCAGACTGAAAATGCTCGGCAGGTCGCTCGATCCAACCCTGTCGCTGTTTCTCGATGTTCGAACGGTGACCAACGTGTAAGATGGCGTTTGCTGCGGCCACCCGCACGTCAGGCTCGCTATCATCCAACACAGTGGAAAGAAATGGCAAGACGCGGTCGGTGCCGCGAATGGCTAACGCGGAAGCCGCTTCGTACTTCTGATCCTTACTTCCTGCTGTGAGGTAATGCAGGAGCAATTCTATAAAGTGGCTAATCTGTCGCGAGTCTGCCCCGGTAACGTAAGCCGCGCTAATCAAATAACATCGACTGGGGCCTTCTTGTTCTCGCTGCGCGATCGTAGCAATTTGGTCGATAATTTTGTGTGACAATCGATCTCGCAAGTGCCGTAATGAATAAGCCGCAATGCCACGGACAAATGGTTCTCTCGCATCCAGCAAGTTTACCAGTTTCGCGAAGTCGTCTTCGTTTCCTGATAGGGCGAGCAGCCAGCGAGCAAAGGCCAGGCCATTCGCAGGCAGCTTCTGAGCGGCGCGTTCGAACTTTGGCCGGTCGATTGGGGCAATTGTATATTCTAATTTTGCTAGCGATTCGGCGGCAGCCCCAGAGTCGGGGCCACGCTCGTCAAGATATGCTCCGCATAGCAGGCCGATGTAACGAGACCGAGCGGCTTCAGTGGGCGCAGCGCGCGCTAAGACTCGCCAGATTCCGATCCGATGCAGCAGATGAGTTTCGAACAGCCTGAGTTCCTCTTCGAACACCGGAAGAACTTCCGCTCCGTCGCCTAGCGATAGCAGCGCCTCCGCAACGTGGACTTTAACGAACTTCTGCTGCTCGATCAGCGCACGTCGCAATTCAATGTAGGCGCGATGATCCAGTGCATCGGGGGAGTCAACTCGCAACGATCTGTCGGAGCTGCTGTTTTTCATTATGAATCAGACCAATTTATCGTCGTACGCTTACCTGGAATCATAAAGGCGTCACATGCTTTTGCCCCGGTCTTCATGCAAGCCGCTTGAATCCGGTATGTTTTACGGGTCCACCAATGCGGATTTCCGCATCTCCCAATCGAATGGCGTCGGCAAGCTCTGGAAAAGTTTTGTCGGCGGCCGCCAAGTAGCAATCGACGTGTTGCTCTTGATGGGCCCAAGTCGGATAGAATCCTGCGCCAGCCAAGATGCGGTGTTCGAGCATTCGCACGGTGAGCAGCGTCGTCAGGGCGGCATTGTCCGGATGATCGAATGTAATCGATGTCAGTGCCGGATGGCCGGAGACCTTTAGCGGAACATTGTACTGTTTGCCAAGTCGCTGTATTCCTTCGCGCAACCGCGTACCGATGCGGTGAACGTGGCTTGGCACATCGACTTGTTGGAATTTGCTGATCGTGGTCAGCGCAGCGACCGGGCCAACACTTTCTGTCCAGTACGTGCTGGAGATGAAGGAGTCATGAGCCGCTTGCATCACATCGGCGCGACCGATGACAGCGGCCATTGGATGACCATTGCCCAGCGACTTGGCAAATACCGCGATGTCAGGGGAGAGACCGTATTGCAAATGAGCGCCGCCCAAGGTGAATCGCCACCCTGCCGTGATCTCGTCGATAACAAGCACGGTGCCGGCGCGGTCGCACAATTCACGCACACCCTGCAAAAATCCCGGCTCGGGATCGACGCTGCGCGTGGGCTCCATGACGACCGCCGCGACGTTCCTATCTTGTTGGGCGAAGATAGCTGTCAGCTCGTCGAGCTTATTGTAAGTAAATGGCAACGCCGTGCCCGCCAGTTGAGAAGGCACGCCGGCAGGAGCAAGCCCCGACAACAAATGGCCGCGTAATTCGTCGGTTGCGCCGGCGCTTGTTCGGTTGGCAGCCAAGTACCAATCGTGCCAGCCGTGATAGCCGCAAAAGGCGATAATGTCGCGATTCGTCGCCGCGCGAGCAATGCGGACGGCAGCAGCCATCGCTTCGCCGCCGGTGCGCAAATACCGCACGTTTTCGGCCCAAGGGTGCAATTGGAGCAACAGATCAGCCAGTTCGACTTCTTCTGGCGGATTGAGCGAGCACATCGAGCCTTCTTGTACGCGTCTCACTACCGCACTTGTCACGTCGGGATCGGCATATCCCAAAAGGCAAGCGCCGATGCCCGTAGTCGACATGTCGAGATAGGTGTTCCCGTCCAGGTCAATAATTTCACAGCCGCTTGCCGAACGGAAGTAGGCGGGCCACTGATCGGGGGCAAACATCTCCGGCCGTTTGGACAATAGTTGCGTTCCACCGGGAATAAGCTGCTTGGCGCGCCGATAAAGCTGTTGCGATTGATCTGTGCAAGTTTGGGCCTGAAAAATCATAAGGATAATTGTTTACCGAAAAGGCTAACGTTCGTTGAGGTAGGTATTGTTGATCTGCCGCCGCGATTTATGACTCGGGTTTTCGGTATTGTCGCGATTGCGGAATCCAATGACGCGATTCCATATCCGCTGGTGATCCGTCGGCAGCCCCCTGATTTGTTTTTACGAGCAGATGCACGCTCGCGGCGGCGAGCCAGTGGCGCTGCAGCCCAGCAAGTATCGGATTTGTCAATTCAACGAAACTGGAACGAAAACAAATCGGCATCTCGAAGCAAAAACCGCAACCGGACTACTTTGCCGGCAAGCGAACTTACATCATCAGTGTCCTTCCACGAGTAGGCCCGCTCGATTTCGTTGCCAATCAGTTCGCGAGCGTCGGCCAGCGTGTAACCCGGCAGCGGTTTACCGCCGGCATCCTGAATCTCAACCCGAACATCCCCAGCGGCTGACGTGGAGAAGTTGAGTAGCATCTGCTTACCGGAGAATCTCAAGGGCCGAGTGATCACTTCACCTCCTTTTAGCGGCGCGTGCAACGACGCGAAGCCATCCAGTCGGAGCGAATAGCGCCGCAGATGCGCGGTGGGCTGCCCATAGTCGGATTGCACGTAGAGCGACATTTCCGTGAGACCGGTCGGCACCACATTCAGCGCCGGATAGTTCGTCCGAGAAACCCAATTGTGCAGGCCAAGACCAGGCTTGATTAGCGCACCGTCGAACGTCCGATCGTATCGCGATCCTCCGCGGCTGGTCATCAAAACGGCGTCCGACACATCGCCGAAATACCCTGGATCGACTCCGATTTCCTTTGCTTGTTCGTCAGACAACACGCGGCGGCCAGGCATAAAGCGCGCGGCCGTAGCCAGATAGATGTGTGGCGCGCGAAAGTACGGCTGCGTCTGATTCGTATATAGATGCTGGCTGGGAATCGTAGTGCCGGTGTCGCTGTAGCTCATCTGCGTCGGCTCAGACCAATGAATAAAGTCCTCGGACGTAGCTCGGGCGATGCTGCGCACATCGTTGACCGCCTTACGATAATACAGGACGTAGCGCCGTTCAACGTCCGACCAAAAAGCTACGTTTTGCGAATCGAAAATCCATCCCTGGTCGTAGAACACGGGTTTTTCTTGTAGCTTCTTCCAGCGAAGTCCGTCGGCCGACACAAAGGCCATTAATCCACTCTCTGGGCTGGTGCCGGCCAGCCCTTTATACCGCTCGCTCTTTGGCGTCTGTGGTCGCGTATCGAGCAGCGGACAAAAATTGTGGCAATAAGGCGCCACATGAGCTAACACGATGTTGTTGTCCTTCGACCCGGCAATTTCGAACAACTTCAGCCGTGGTTTTTTCCAATGGATTCCATCGGTGGACTCGGCATAACAAGTGGTTTCCACGTCGCTGCCATCGCCGCCCGAGCGGGGATTTCCACGGTAGTACAGTCGATAGCGATCCTTTTCTTTGATGACGGTGCAATACCCTACAAAAGCTCCTTCCCAGGGACGGTCAAAGGCAAGCACCTGGCCTTCGTCGCGAGGTTCGTGGAGCAACAATTGCGCGTCGACTAGACGATCGATCAAAAAGTGATCGACGAACAACTCGCGGCGCGAGTCGATCTCGATGACCTCGGTTTGCTCCGCCGCGCAGTCGAGAGGGCGGTATCCGCCACCCAAGCCGACCAATAGGACAACCAGAAAAAGCCGCGATGTGTTAGCTGTGATCATCTCGATTTCAAGGGCTGATGGACTTCTGATTCGATGGTGTTTTGCCGAACTGCCAAGTACCCAAGTTTCCCCATCCTAGGGAAAATTCGACTTGCTCTTGAATATTATTGAGCTGTGCGGCGGGCCTCAATTTAGCAGCATTTAGCAGGAATATCAAGTAAGCACATATAATTGATTGGTCATGTCTCGCCGAGCAGTGGGTGCCGAGAAATGCCAAAATTCTATCGGAAAATCTAGAACTTTGTCGAAAATAGCTGGTTCGAAATAAGATTTTTGAATTAAAGTTGACCAATTACTTGACTAATTATAAATGGATCGTTAAATTACGAGCCATGTCAGTCGCAGAAGCACCAAAATTTGAGCAGATCAAGCGACGGATTATCGCCGACATCGAATCCGGGGTGTTATCCCCTGGAGCGCGCATCGCTTCGGAAACGGAATTGATGCAGCGGCACGATGTGGCACGCATGACCGTCCAGCGCTCGCTCAATGAAATGGCCGACGAGGGATATCTTGTCCGCATCAAAGGGAAGGGGACATTCGTCCGCGTTCCACATCATGGTGCCCAGGACAAGAAACTGGCGGCGTTTGCGTTGGTGATTCCCGAGTTGCGCGACGGGATCTATCCGTCTCTGGTCAAGAGTTTTAGCGATGCTGCCGGCGAATTGCACCATCAGGTGTTAACTTGCAATACGGATAACGACGTTCGCAAGCAGGGCGATATTATCCTGCAGTTGATCGATAAGCAGGTGGCGGGGGTGGCATTGGTTCCAACAACCATAGGCAGCCCGCCGATGCACCATGTGCGACAATTGCAGGCCCGCGGTATTCCGGTGGTGCTCTTGCACCGCGGCGTCTCGGGTGTCGCGGCGCCGTTGATTGCCTTGGAACTTGAAGCGGCAGCTCGAATGGCAGGGCATGCAATGGTTTCCGCCGGTCACCGTCGCATTGCTTTCTTTATCACCCAAACAAGCCAGTCTGCTGCGATGCACGAGTCTGGTTTGAAACAGTCATTGTTGGAGGTGGGCGTTAGCCTTTCCGAGCGTTTTGTACATCGCGGTCAATGGACTTGTGAGAATGTGTCGCCAGAACACGAAGCCGGAATTCAGCGGGCGTTGTGGGAAATGCTGGATTTGCCAGAAAACCAGCGTCCGACGGCAATTTATAGCACTTGGGAGGCGGACGCAGAATTGATTTATATGGCACTGGGAAAGTTCGGTATTCGTGTGCCGGACCAAATATCGTTGGTCAGCTTTGGTGGAACCTGGCGGAGCAATGCGATTACTCGGCGATTAGCGACGGTGACTGCGGATGAAGAGTATACGGGACGAATGGCGGTCCAGTTGCTCGATGATATGTGCAACGCCCGGCACCCACTGGACAAACAATTTCAAGTCTCCATTCCGCTGCAATTCTATTCTGGCAGTACCCTGCGAGAACTTAAATAGCCTTATGCGGGGCCATCGGCGAATTTCGATTTGCACTCATCAAAGACAGGAGCGAATTTCATGTGGGATCCGTAAATTGTTTGGGAATGACTATTTGAGAACAGACGAGAGGCAACAAGTGGCGTTTCGTGGAGCTTTTTTGGTTTCTAATCTTTGGGAGAATGATCATGAGCAAATGGTTTTGCTGCTCGCTGTTCGTTGCTGCGGTCGCGAGCTATAGTTCGACGTCGCAGGCGGTATTGGTGACGGTTAACGGCAACAAGGTTTTTGAGGACTCCTTTGAGGCCAGCCCCCTTGGCGATTTGGTGGGTCATGCAACTTCTCCGGGGCCTGGCACCTGGACTGCCCGCATGGACGGCGGTGTTCCGCAAGTCGTCG
>JADZDJ010000107.1 GCA_020851115.1 Pirellulales bacterium | reverse complement strand
GCAGAACCGGCAGCCCGCTGCGGCAGAACATTTCGGGTCGCATTGTCTATCGCGAATCGTCGCCTACGCCGGTTTTGCGCGTCGCGGCCTCTCGGTTTGCGCCTGCGCCTGCCGTCGCTAACCGTGCGCGTGCTCGGGTAGTTCAAGCGAATGGTCGCGTTTTTGTCGCCTCCAGCAATGAAGCAAACGTGCCGACGCAGCCGCCAATGAGCGCCAGCCCTGCGCTCCATCTGCGCGTCGGCGACAGCATTCCGTGCGAAGTGAAAAAGATCGACGAGAAGGGAGTTACATTCTATTCACCTGTCACCGACGCCACCTTTGTCGCTGCCGAAAAAGTTAAAGCGGTCGAACTAGCCACTGAAAAACAAACCAGGAACATCGGAAAAACCAAGCGAGATCGGTTGCTCACCTTGCCGCGAATGCAGCGCAACAACCCACCGACGCATCTGGTGATCGCCAAGAACGGCGATTTCCTCCGCGGTCGGCTGAACGAGTTGAACGACAAGTCGTTGTCGCTGGAGATTCGCATGGAACGCCGCGAGCTGTCCCGTAACAAGATCTCGCGGATCATCTGGCTCCATCCGGAGACGAAGGAAGCGGAAGGCAAAGAGCCTTTGCCACCGCTCGGCGCTGGCCTGGTGCAGACGATGCGCCGGGACGGTGCTCGACTTACCTTCCAACCCGATCGGTGCGACGACGGGATCATTTCCGGCAAGAGTGAAGTGCTCGGACCGTGCCGAGTCGATGTGTCGCTGGTCGATCAAATCCTGATGGGTAAGGCCATCGACGATGCGCAAGTGAACCTCGCCTATCATCCCTGGCATCTCCACGATGCGATCGAGCCAAAATATGTGGAAGAAGTCGCTCAAGAAGAAAATCCATCGTCGACAGCCGGCATGGAATCTCCCTTGATTGGCAAACTTGCTCCCGATTTCAACTTGCCGCTGGTTGCTGGCGGCTCGCTCCGCTTGAGTTCCCTGCGCGGCTCGGTCGTGGTACTCGACTTCTTTGCCACTTGGTGCGGCCCCTGCGTGCAAGCGATGCCGACCGTCGAAAAAACGGTCGAAGAATTCAAAGCTCAAAACGTAAAATTGGTCGCCGTCAACATGCAGGAAGATGCCAAGAAAATCGGCGACTTGCTCGAACGACTCAACATTAAGCCAACGATCGCAATGGACCTCGACGGCGCAGCGGCCGAGAAATACGGCGTTACCGCGATCCCGCAAACGGTCGTCATCGATGCCCAGGGCAAGATCGCCCGCATCTTTATCGGCGGCGGGCAAAAGCTGCCCGATCAATTGGCCGAGGCGATCAAAGCGGTTCTTAATCTGGCGAATACCGCTAACTAGCCCAAGTTACGGAGTCAGCGACGCAAAATCCATGCTACAAATTCCGCGAAGCGAAGGCACAATGGAAAGCGGGGAGCGATACCTAGTTACGACGCTGAGGCAGACTTGTGACTCATCCACGCGTGGAAAACGGGCGGTACAAGACTCGCAAGGATTGAGCGAAGACGATGGGCGTTACGGCGAAGGAAGTCAGGGCGGCCCAACACCAGGATCGCGACCAAGAACAAGCAACGCCGCAGGTAGAGTAATTCAAGCACAGCGTGCGGCCGAATAATTCCACCCAATTTTCTTGCCCGTTCTTCTTCGGGCAACACCGCAGGTTCCCCAGCAAGATCGTGGAGCAATTCGCGCGTTTTCGATTCCATCGGGTGGAATGGACCTCGCCGTCGGCGCACAATGCGTGAATTGTCGAAAGCAACGGGCCTGTAGGTCCAACATCCGCGAGGGGATACGCCGTCGAGCAAGAGCGTGGAGGATTTCTGGCGCGCGTCTGTGAGGCCAATTGAAAAATCGCCACGCCCGGCAAGAAAAGGAAAACTTGGCATCCATGCCAAATTGGCCCAATCCCTGGAAGCTTGCAATCCGACTGGGTGACTTGGAAGGGATCGCTGCGTTTCCTATCGATTACCGGGCATGGCGCAACGGGCGGGTCGAATCGCACTTCGCCGTTGGCAATGAGCTTTTAGTAATCCAATTCATCGAAAGGCTAATCGCACGAACCCTCCGTATTTCCGAAGGTAATACTCAACTCGCCAACTGATCAAACAACTGCTGAAACGACGGCAATTGTGCTTCCAAATGGGCTCTCCAAGCTGCCGGGTTCCAAATTTCAACGCACACGGCGGCTCCAATCACCATCAGGTCGCCGCCAGCTTCGACGTGCAAAAACTCGCGAAATCCTTCGGGAATCAACACTCGGCCGCGGCCCGCCAATTGAACGTCCTTGTGCCGCGTGGAAAGCAATCTGCCAAGTGTTTGGACCTCCGTGATACGTCCATCCAGTTTGCCGGCCCGCATTTTTGCTTGGAGCAACTCAACGGCCGAATTCGTTTTCGATTGCCAAGCGGCCGCAGGCCACAAACTTAAACAACCGGTTTGCTCCTTTACCAAAACACAATGCACCCCGCTGGCCGATAGCGGATCGGCCAATTCCTGCGGAATCGACAACCGAAACCGTTCGTCAAGCGTGCGGGCAAATTCGCCTTGAAGGAAATCGTGCTCGCGTGACATTCGCAATTTGTCTTGATCGTCGGTTGGGTACGAATCCTTTCGATATTGGGCGTGTCTACCGCAAGCACACCAGTTTTCTCATTGATAATGGGTAAAAAACCCACGAATATGTAATCTAGCGATTGAATCCATAATTGCAAGTCATTGGTCAAAAAAATGTAAACCGGGAAAATTCGGCGAAAACTGCGTGTAACGCTAGGATCGAAAGGAGTTCAACTTCGGGAAACGCGAAAAATGGAAAACCTTGGGAAGACAGGCGACCAGACACTCGCATCGTTTGATATCCGTGTCCTCAACGCCACCGCGGTTAACAGCGTAATGCTATTCACCCAGCGTCGATTTGCGACGGAGCAGATGGTGATAGTGCTGTGCAAAGCGGTGCGCTTCGTCGCGCACATATTGCAATAGCCGCAGCGCAAAGGCGTGGCGACTCAAGCGGAGCGGTTCATCGCGGCCGGGAACGAAGATTTCTTCCTCGCGTTTGGCGATCGAAATCACGGTCGGCGGCGTGATGCCGAGTTCTTTGAACGCCGCCAGTGCCGCATTGAGCTGGCCCTTGCCGCCATCGATCAGCAAGATGTCCGGGAAAATCTCCATTTCGTCGTGCAACCGCGAAAACCGACGGGCGACGACTTCGTGAATGCTGCGGAAATCGTCGATGCCCGTGACCCCGCGGATTTTGAACCGCTTGTAGCCGGGCTTGAAAGGCAAGCCATCGATGAACCGGACCAAGCTGGCCACGGTTTCGTCGCCGCCAAGGTGCGCGATATCCACGCCTTCAATGGTCCGCGGCGTCGAGGTTAGCTTCAGCACTTTCCTCAGACCGACAAGCCCCTTTTTCGGATCGATGAAAAAAACCTCCGGCTGCACGTGCTCATCCAGTTCGCCGCGTTGATCGAGTGTCTCCAGCAAATGAATCTCGTCGCGCAGCCTTGCAGCCTGTTCAAACTTCAAAGCTTTCGCCGCAGCGGCCATTTCCCCGCGCATCTCGTCGAGCAACTGTCGCTTTTTGCCGTCTAGAAACATGCGTAAACGATGAATGTCGCGCTGATAGTCTTCCTTCGAAATTCGCATGTTACAGGGCGCGGTGCATTGATGGATCGATGCCAGCAAGCACGGTCGGAACCAGCGCCATTTTTCATCGCCCTCTTCGATGTCAAGCGTACAGGTGCGAAATTTGAAGATCTTTTGCAGCACTTGAATCGCCCCGCGCAGCGCCCCAGCGCTGGCAAACGGGCCGTAGAGCTTTGTGCCGCGTTCGTGCGGCACTCGCGTGAATTCGACTCGCGGAAAATCCTCGCGCGTGGAAATTTCGAGATACGGAAATGACTTATCATCCTTTAGGTCTTGGTTGTATTTCGGCTGAATATCCTTAACCAGTCGCGATTCGACGAGCAGCGCATCGACCTCGCTATCCGCCTCCAGAAACTCGATGTCGGCGATCTCGCGAACCAGGTCCGCCGTTCGCCGATCCATTCCGGCGGCCTGTAAAAAGTAGCTGCCCGCTCTCGCTCGCAAGTTTTTTGCCTTCCCCACGTAAATCACTCGCCCGGCCGCATCCTTCATCAAGTAAACGCCCGGCGTCTGAGGGAAAGAGCGCGCTTTCGCGGCGGCATGCTCAAAGCCGGCGGATTCGCCGCGATTGAGAGATGCGGCAGATGGCTCGGCAGCGGCGGAAACCCCATGGTCCGGATGTGGCGGGTTTGATTTCGTCACGAATCTATAGAATGGTTATCAAGAAAGATCGGCAAACCGAGGAGCCGTGTCCACTGGCAGTTTACCAAGCGAAATACAAAACTATCTGCTACAAGTTTAGCGTTGCCAGCCCGTAAGGAAACGATTGCTTGACTACACGAAGCATTCCCACCACAATAAGCATCTTCACGCTGGAATTTCGGAAAAAGGGAACTTATTCATGTTGAGGCCATTCACAGGTCGGTTTCATGTTGGTGCAGTATGGGCGTGCGCGCTAGCCGCCTCGCTGTACGGTGTCGCCTGGGCACAAAATCCTCCGGCGACGGCCAATGATGCCTTTACTCCCAAGGCCGATGCCAGCCGAGCGCAACTAAAATCGCATCTTGATCGGCTCAAAAAGGTTCCGCTTGCGGCGCGCACTCAAGGCTACGGCCAAGGCCTGATCATGACTGCCGAAAAAATCCTCGCCGACGAGCCTCCCGAAAGCCTGCGGGCACAGGCAGCTATCAGCCTGCTCGACGGCCTGCACATCCAAGCCGCGGTCGAAAACAACGCCGACGCAGAAGCCAAATTGTCGGAACAAGCTCAGCAGTTTAAGACCGACAAAGACAAGAAAGTGAGCGCGGCCGCAACTCTCTATGACGTTGAAGTCAGAATCTTGAAGGCGGGCGACATCGCACCGGCACAAATTCCGGCGCTAGTCGAGGAGCTCAAGATAGCGTTCAAGGGTAAGCGACCCGATGCAACCTACCAGCGGCTGGCCGAAGCGACGACAACGCTGGTCAACAGGCTGGAAGCAGAAGTACAAAAGGAAAAAGAATTCAAGGAAGTTGGAAAACTGTTTTCTACCAGCCTCGACAGAGGCTTAGCCGAATACGGCAATAAAATGAAATCGCTGCAACTCATCGGCGTGGCCAAACCGGCTGCACCGATGGACGGCACAGTGGCTGAAATGGATTGGGTTGGCAAGCCCATGTTGGTGGCCGGCACGACTGCCGATGGCAGGCCATTCGACCTCTCGACTTATAAAGGCAAGGTGGTGCTCGTCGATTTTTGGGCGACCTGGTGCGGTCCTTGCAAGGCATTGATTCCGCACGTCAAGGAGACGTACGCGAAGTATCATGATAAGGGCTTTGAAGTCGTCGGCGTGAGCTTGGACCAAAAGCTCGATTCGTTACGAGAGTTTATTGTCCAAGAGCAACTACCCTGGGTGAATGTCATCGGCGAAATGCAAGGTGATAAAATGATGTTCCCCATTGCGGCCACATACAACGTGAGGGCGATTCCGACGACGTTTCTCGTCGATAAGGAGGGCAAGATCGCTGGATACAATCTACACGGCGAAGCGCTCGATAAGCAAATCGACCAACTGCTGCAATCGCCGGATGTGAAAAAAACCGCCGCCAAGTAGATCCGTGGGCCGCTACCGCTCGAAGCGGTAGCGGCACCAATGGAGCAACGGCTGGGACCGGTCGATTTGGACGGCGCCCGACGGCAGAGGTCAATTGCCGCATGACTGCGCCCACAGTTTGACGGTGTCGCTCCGTTTCCGCTTGACCGGGCGTAGAATGCGGCGGACAATTTCGTCGATTGGTTGCTATTGCTCATTTTTTTGGAGATCTCCAGATGCCGCGCCGAGCACTTCAGGTTGCCGCTTTGATTGTCATTTTTACCACCTCAGCAATCTCTGACTCGCGATTCGCTGCTTCCGCCGCTGACGCCAAACCCGATAATCCCTATCTTCCGCGACAGGGCATGTCGGTAGAAGATTTGCAAGCGTTGATCGAGAAGATGCAGGAAGCGCCGGCATCGATTCGCAGCCGGCCCGGCCATGCGGAGGGAATGCAAGTCGCAGCCGAGCGGATATTGGAGACCGATCCCAAAGGCGCGCTGCGCCGCTTTGCATTGCTAGTACTGCTCGATAGCCTGCATCGGCAAGCCGACCTGGAAGAAAACGCGGAAGCCGAAAAACAACTCGCCGAGTTGGCTGCAAAACATGCGTCGGATGACGACAAGTCGGTCGCCAAAGCCGCTAAGTTCTTCGCACTCGAACAACGTGTGCTAAAGTCCGACGAGCTTTCGCAGGAGGGTTTGCAAAAGCTGCTCGACGCCCTGAAAGCGGCCCTGGACGGCCAAGATCTCGACGCCAAACACTTGCGCATCGCTTCGGCGGCCGTCCATGCCATCAATCGTTTGGAAGACGACAAAGCCGCGGCCAAACGGCTCGACGAGTTCGGCAAGCTGTTCGCGAACAGCGCCGAACCGAAGCTTGCCCGTTACGGCGGCAAGCTGCTGGCCAAAAGCACCAGCGGCGACGAATCGAAGGAAATCGACTGGGTCGGCAAACCCATGGAAGTGGCGGGAACGACTGCCGACGGCATCGCGTTCGACATCGCACAGTACAAAGGCAAGGTCGTGCTCGTAGACTTTTGGGCCACCTGGTGTGGCCCGTGCCGCGCCTCGCTTCCGGGCTTGAAAGAAATCTACAGCCAGCGACACAAGGATGGTTTTGAAGTCGTCGGGGTCAGCCTCGATCGCCAACTGGAGGATTTAGCCAAGTTCCTGGAAGAAGACAAATTGCCGTGGATCAATCTCGTGGGTGAGCAAGAAGGGGAAACAATGAAATTCCCCATCGCCGAAAAATACGGCATCCACGCGATTCCTACGACATTTCTGGTGGACAAGGACGGTAAAATTGCCGGTTACAATCTGCACGGCGAGGAGTTGGAAACGATGATCGAGAATTTATTGAAAAAGTAGCCGTTTCCAAGAGCGAATTTCACTGACGGAACTTTGGTCCAAAAATTGCCGTAAGAAATTGTTCGCTCTATTTCGTCTTGGCAAATGTTAAAAGATCGTTTGCAAGCTGTCGAAGGCGTTCTTCATTGTCTGCCTTCGTATCTTCCAAATTCGCAATCTGCTCCGGCGGTTCGTAGGTGAACATATAGAACTTCACCTTCGGTTCCGTGCCTGAGGGGCGGACTGCGACGTAGTTGCCTTTCGCGGCCAAGTCGAGCATTACCATGTCGCCGGCGGGGCCGGTGAACGGCGCGGGCGATTGGCCGGGTGCGAATTCCGTGAGCGACTGATAATCGCGAATGCGGCGAACCTTCATCCCGGCCAATTGCTCTGGCGGCGCATTGCGAAAGCGAGCCATCAGGTTTTGCATGTCTTGCATCCCTGCTGCGCCGGGCATCGTCAGTGAAATCTGGCTCTCGGCATGATAGCCGTACTGCCAGTAGAGCGCATCGAGCTTTTCATGGAGAGTTTTTCCCTCGGCTTTACACGCGGCAGCCAGTTCCGCCAGCAGCATCGCGGCCACCGCGGCGTCTTTGTCGCGGACGTGCGTCCCAACCAAATAGCCGTGCGATTCCTCGCAGCCGAAAACAAACATCTGCGGACCTGCATCGTCGATTTCCTTACCAATCCACTTAAATCCAACCTGCAAGTCACCGTGCGTCTGCACGCCGAACTGATCGGCGATTCGCCGCACCATCTCGGTCGTCACTAGCGTTTTGCAAACATAGTGCTGCGGCGACAGCGAGCCTGCTTTTTTGCGAGCCGCGAGGACAAATTCAGCCAATAAGGCCGCAATTTGATTGCCGGTGAACGATTTCCACTCAGTTTTGCCGGTTGAAACTCTCGGCGCTGCCGCCCCCAGCCGGTCGCAATCGGGATCGGTCGCCAACACCAACTCCGCTCCCACTTTCGCCGCGAATTCCACAATGCTGTCGAACACCCGCGGGTTTTCCGGATTCGCCACATGTCCCGGCACGTTCGGAAAATCGCCGCTTGGTTCCGCATGGGGTCCAAACAGTTCGACCTCCGTGAATCGATCGGCCGCAAGCGCTGGCAACACGGCCGACGCGCCAACTCCGTGCAGCGGCGAATAAACAATTTTCAGTTCTCGCGGCCCCGGCAGGGCTTGCGAATGGACGGCGGCGATAAATGCAGCGTCGACTTCCTGCTGGCAATAGACAATTTGCCCCGCCGCTAGTGCTTCGGCAAATGGCCGTCGGCGAATCTCGCGGACGTGCATCACCCGTTCGATGATCGCCTTGTCGTGCGGGGGCAACACTTGCACTCCACCGGCCCAATAGACTTTGACCGCATTGTCGCTCGGCGGATTGTGGCTAGCCGTCACCATGATGCCGCAAATCGAACGGGTGTGTCGCACGGCGAACGATAACTCCGGCGTACTCCGATAGCCATCGAGAAAATAGATCTTGAATCCGGCGGCCACCATAATCTCAGCACACAACTCGGCAAAATGCCGAGAATTGTGCCGGGTATCATAAGCAATGGCACACGATTTATCCGTGGTCGTTCGCCCGTTGTCGGTTGCGTTCGGAGTTGATTCTCCTGCAACTGACCATTGACCACCGATCACCGACAACACATGATCCGCCAATCCCTGCGCACTCTCCCCAATCGTCCGATCGTTGATCGCATTCGACCCGATCGGGTACATCATTCCACGCCGCCCGCCAGTTCCAAAGGGAATGACGGTCCAAAATACATCGTCGAGTTGCTTCCATTTTCCGGCCGCAATGTGAACCGCCACGTCAGCGGCATATTCCGCGTAGCGCGGCTCGGTGAGCCAACTGCTGATTGTCATTGCCGAATGCGCCGTGAGCTTGCCTTGGGCGATCGCTTGCTCAAGCTGTACCAGTACCAATTGTAAATCGTATGAAATTGCAGCCATTGCGATGAACCGATTCAAAGGATTCATTCCGGGTGATTTGGCTATTGTGCCGCAGGATTGGCCATCCGAAAAGTGCCTCGCTCTCTCTGTGCCGCGCTGCCTCTGTGGTTTAAGATGGCATCACATTTCATCAAGCGTGCAGGAAACCCGTCATGTCAGAACCCATCATCAGCGTTTCCGGTCTCCGCGGCATCGTCGGCGACAGCCTAACGGCGGAAGTGGCCGTGCGATATGCGGCAGCGTTTTCCAGCACATTGCCGCCGGGATCGATTGTGCTGACCTATGACGGCCGGAGTAGCGGGCCAAATTTTCTCACCGCAATCCGCGAAGGATTGTCGGCCCTAGGGCGGGAAGTGGTAGACGCCGGCGTCGCTGCTACGCCCACAACCGGCGTGCTCGTGAAGCAAATGCGGTCCCCTGCCGGCGGCATCCAAATCTCTGCGAGCCATAATCCTCCACAATACAATGGCATGAAACTGTTTTCGGCCGAGGGCCGCGTGATCCCCGCCATTGCCGGGGCGGAAGTTATGAAGCGGTACCGCGGCGAGTTGCCAGAAATACGCTCCTGCACGGCGCGCGGAGTGATCCATCGGCTGGCGAAAACCGCCGCCAGGCACGTTGAGTTGGTCTTATCCACGGTAAACGTCGAAAGCATTCGCCGCCGAAACTTTCGCGTGTTGCTCGACGCCAATCACGGATCGGGCAGTGTGGTCGGCAAGTTGCTCTTGGAACATCTGAATTGCCAAGCCAACGTGCTGGGAGGAGCACCCGACGGCCAATTCGCTCACCCGCCCGAACCGACGGCGGAGAACTTGACGAGTGTATTACGCAGCGTTACTGAAAACCAATGTGCGATTGGCTTCTGCCAGGATCCCGACGCCGATCGACTGGCGGTGATCGATGAAAACGGCCGCTATCTCGGCGAGGAGTACACGCTGGCGATTTGCGTGAATCACGTGCTGAGCAAGTCACCCGGCCCGGTCGTCACGAATTGCTCCACCAGCCGCATGACCGAGGACTTGGCGAAAAAGTACAATGTCTCCTTTTTCCGGTCGGCGGTCGGCGAAGCCAACGTCGTCGATGCAATGCTGCAATACAACGCCCTGATCGGCGGCGAGGGGAACGGCGGCGTGATCGACCCGCGCGTCGTGCTGGTCCGCGACAGTTTCACGGCAATGGCGCTCATTCTCGACGCCATGGCCGAGCGAGATCTGCCCGCCAGCGCCTTGGCCGACGAACTGCCGCGCTACAAAATCTGCAAAACCAAGATCGACCTGCCCCGCGAAAAGCTCGCCGCGGGCTACGAAGCCTTAGAAAGACACTTTGTCGAAGCCAAGCCCGACCGTCTCGACGGCCTGCGCCTCGATTGGCCCGATCAATGGCTGCTCGTCCGCGGCAGTAACACCGAACCGATTGTGCGGGCGATTGCCGAAGCGCCGACAATGGACGGGGCGCAAGATCTGTGCATGGTTGCCGCAGGCATCTTGAAATCAATTTGAATTGTCGCAACACACGTCTAAGTGTAGCGAATCGAATCAATTCCGGGTTCATTCCTGACGTGCTGTTCTAATTCCTAACCACTCTGCCTGGATGCCACTACAGGCAGCGCAGCGCCTAAGAAGGTGTCGGCCAAAAAATCGGATTGCATACCGGATGCTTGAAATCCAGTCGCGCAGCCGACATCACTGCTTTCCTGCAGGCTTACTTGATCCCGCAGGATTCGCCGTCGCGGATTGGGCGGCCCGTTGTTTAAGCCGTTCTTTCTTCATCCGTTCTTTGTCTTGACCTTGCCATTTTGGAAAGAAAATCATCCACACGACCATGAATACGAGCCAAATTACAAGTGCGATCGAGATCAACAACCATTTCGGCTTACTGGGGATCGTTGCTGCCGCGGTGCTAGACTCCTCGATCACGTTGTCCGGCTCGTAGATTGGGCGAACTACGGACGGTGTCGTACGCGCTGGTGGAGCAACCCGAATTGCCTCTTCATTCACCGGAACTTGTACCACGGGTGCCACTGGAATCGTTTTTGGCGGCTGAATTGTGGCCTTTGCGGCCGGCGACAAGGGGGCAGGTGCCTTCGGGATGACTAACTTCACCGGTTCGGCGGAAGGGCGCACCTCAGCCTCGGCGGGCGTAGCTGGCACAAATGGCTGCGCTGGTTGCTCGGGTGCAACTGCTGGCGGCACAACGCGCGTTTTCGCCGCTGGCTGCACGGGGCCTTTTGTGCCTGGCTTGGCCGGAGTCGGAGAGAAACCAAAGGGGGCAATCGGCGGCGGTTCTTTTTTTCTGAAAGCCATCGATAAATGGTCCGGCTACGGATGGTGCGATTGTGCGCGAACAATGCTCTAGTTTACGTCGCTCTTTTGCATCTGGCAACGTATCGGGCGGCATCATTGAAGGGCAATTGACCTGTCGCCGAGATACCAATCACCGTTAGAATTTCGATTCGGTAAACGGGGTTAATTGGACGGCGGAGCGAGAAATTGTTCACCGTTTTGACATTTCGCGATTTGATCAGCGGCCGGCGCAGAGGCCCGGTAGCTGGTGTTCTGCGCGGACTATTGCGACTGGCGGAAGGCCCTTATACCTGGGAAGTGCGGCGGCGCAACCAAGCATTCGACACGGGCCGTCGAACGGCTGAGCACGTCGGCGTGCCAGTCGTGAGTGTCGGTAATCTCACGCTCGGCGGGACCGGAAAAACGCCGCTGGTCGTCTGGCTAGCTCAGTGGTTTTGCCGCCGCGGCGTTCGTGTGGCATTGATCAGCCGCGGCTATCGGGCTTCGCCGGGAGAGTTGAACGACGAGGGCCGTGAACTGGAGCAAAAATTGCCAGATGTGCCCCACTTACAAAATCCCGATCGGGTAGCGGCAGCTCAAAAAGCCGTACAAGAACTTGGCGCAGAGGTCATCCTACTGGACGATGGCTTTCAGCACCGCCGCCTGGCTCGCGACCTGGATATCGTGTTGATCGACGCCCTGGAACCCTTCGGATTCGAGCATGTCTTTCCCCGCGGCACGCTGCGAGAACCACTCGATGAAATCCGGCGCGCTCACATTGTTGTCCTCTCGCGCGCCGATATGGTGTGCGAGGCAGAACGGATGCGAATTCGGCGGATCGTCGAGCGCTATGCGCCTTCGATTGCCTGGGCTTCGTGCAATCATGTGCCACAATCGCTATTGAGTTCAGGTGGCGCGATGCAGCCGATTGAGGCCCTCGTGGGTCAACGGGTTGCGGCATTCTGCGGCATCGGCAATCCAGCAGGTTTCCGACATACTCTAACGCAGTGCGGTTGCGAAGTCGCCGTCTGGCGGGAGTTCCCCGATCATCATTCGTATTCGGCCGCCGATTTGGTCGAGCTTGCGCATTGGACTTCCACGAGCGACGCTTCCTTGGCCGTCTGCACGCATAAAGACCTGGTCAAGATTGCCGCCGATTCGCTCGGAGGAAAACCGCTGCGAGCGGTGCGCGTGGGTATGGAGTTGATGGAAGGACGTTGTGAAATCGAGTTGCAGTTGTCAACGTTGCTGGAAGGGCGAAAGTTGCCGACCCGAATATCGGCTTGAACTCGCTTGTAGGCTGCACATCCAAGAGGCGAGCAATTCCTCCAGCTCTCTCAAATTGCTCTACGAATTGGGCAGTCTGCACGAAATCAATGCTTTGGCTTGCAGCCTGGGTGGTGTCGATAGCCCCTTGATGGGAAATGCTTCATCGAATGGCACCGTAGAGGTAGATGTCATTGCCGACGTTGCGCGAGGCGAGGTTCACCAACGCAGCCGAAGCGATCCGTTCGACACCCATGCCGCCGATTGGCGAGGTTGCCGATTTGCCGCCGACGAGTTTTGGCGCGACGAAAACGTGGATTTCATCGATCGCAGCGGCGTCGAACATGGAACCGAGCAATTCGCCACCACCTTCCACCAACACGTTCGCCATCCGGCGCTGGCCCAGGTCAGCGAGTAGGTCGTCGATGGCGATGACGTTGGTGTTGGGATCGCGATTGTATTGAACGACTTCACAGCCGGCTGCCCGAAGTTCGGCGATATTTGCAGCGGATGCGTCCTTCGCCGCGGCGATCAAAACGGGCGCATCTTTAACGGATCGTACGAGTTGACTTTCGCGCGACAACGAAGCATTGTCATCCACGACAATTCGGGTTGCCACTCGCGCACCCGGCGGACGCGCTGTGAGCAGTGGGTCGTCTTGCTTCGCCGTGCCGCGACCGACGATGATGGCGTCCATTCGGCCACGTAGTTCATGGACGATGGCTCGGGCTGCGTCGCCGGAAATCCATTGGCTGTCGCCGGTGCGAGTGGCGATTTTTCCATCGAGGGTCATGGCCCATTTTGCAATCGTCCAGGGCCGGTTCGTTTGCACGAGCTTAAAATAGGGAGCATTGAGACGCCGGCCTTCCGATTCCATCAGGCCGACTTCGACCACAATTCCAGCGGCTTCCAGCGCGGCAATGCCTTGTCCGCCAACCTTGGCAAATGGATCGCGCACAGCGCAGACCACGCGAGCGACTCCGGCGGCAATCAACGCATCGGTGCAAGGGGGGGTTTTGCCGTGATGACAGCACGGTTCCAACGTGACAAAAGCTGTCGCGCCCATTGCCAATGATCCGGCAACGTGTAGGGCCTCCACTTCGGCATGAGGCCCGCCAAACGTGCGATGCCAGCCTTCGCCGACGACGGCACCTTCGCGCGCCAGCACGCATCCGACCATTGGATTCGGCTCAACGTTTCCTCGGCCGCGAGCCGCCAGTTCGAGCGCACGAGCCATGCAGAGCGCGTCGGTTTCCCATGCGTAAGTTGAATCGTGCAACGCCGAATTTTCGGAGCGAAGGCTGGTCATTCCTACGATGGTATGTCGGCGCTCGCCGCTGTGCTAGCACCGAAAAAAGTCGATCGGATCGTGTCTTGAGCCAATCGGCGGATTTGAGTACTATTCGCCGCCTATTCCGGCGGAAATGTGCGCCGATGGTCCGTATGGACGCGTACAATAGATCTTCTCACGCAGCTCCGTGGAGAAGCTCCGCGGCATTATGGAAACTTTGTCAACGATTGCCGGGCAGCCGCTCGCCGTCGCACCATCGATCCCCATGGACTACGACCACGTTCATTGCACTCGGCATTGCGCGGCCACGGGGCGTGAATTGCAGCCTGGGGAGACCTTCTATTCGACCCTGACGGCGGAAGGGGCAAAATTGGTTCGCCGCGATTTCTCGGCCGACACCTGGCAAGGGCCGCCGGAAGGTGTCGTTGGGTGGTGGAAATCGCACCGGCCAGCGACCGACGGCCAGCGGCTGCAGTGGGCTCCGAACGATGTAATGCTCGACCTACTCGAACAGCTTGCCGACAATCCAGTCCACGCCGATATGCGATACGTGCTGGCGTTGTTGCTCATTCGCCGTCGAGTGTGCCGCTTGGAAGAGACGGAACAAGACGAGCAACATCAGGAAACATTGCTGCTCTTTTGCCCGCGACGAGAGACCGATTTTCGCGTGTCGGTGGCGATGCCCAGCGAAGAACGGATTCAGGAAATTCAAGAGGAATTAGCACGGTTGTTGTTTGCAGCGTGACAATCAGGAGTCAGGCAGTCGAAAACCCAAAACCTGGCGACCTACCCAACCCGAGTCAACAGACATGGAAGTTACCCGTTCGTGGATCGCGCTCGCGGTGCTCGCGTCGCTGTTTGCGACCGGCGGCGCTAGCTGCCGGCAATATGTACGGCAATACACAGAACCGCGGACTTTGCCGGAGACGGCCACCCTCGAACAAATTGCCGAAAAGGTCAACGGCAACACTGCGCTCATTCTCAGCGCACAATCGACTCGCGCCACGTTGAAAGCCGACGGCGTGCCGCCGATGGGTGCCAATCTCGCCATCATGCCGCAGCGGCGCATGCACCTGCAAGGAACCTTTGTGGGACCGCGGATTGACATGGGGAGCAATGACGAGTCATTTTGGATTTGGATCAAAGACAATCCACAGCCGGCGGTGTTCGTTTGCCGGCACGATCAATTTGCCAGGTCGAACGCGCGCCAAATGATACCGATCGAACCGGAGCGATTGATCGAAGCATTGGGATTGGCGCACATCGACCCAAGACTGGCGCTGGGTCCGCCGCAAGTAGTCGGCGCCAACCGCATCGAGATCGACAGCCGCCAGCCCAGCGAATTGGGTGAATTAAAGAAAAAAACCATCGTCGATGGCTGGAACGGCTTGGTCCTGGAACAGCATATTTACGATTCGCTTGGCATGTTGTTGGCCTCCTCGTTCACGAGCCGGTACAAACACGATCCGACGACGGGCGCTGCACTGCCTCGAACGATCGAAATCCAATGGCCAACGGCAAAGATGTCATTCAAGCTGGAGGTGTCAGACTGGGTGATCAATCAGATTCCGTCCGATAACACCGCGCTGTGGGCCGTTCCACACCCTGCCGATTACCCAGTCGTCGATTTGGCGGACCCGAATATTCAGTTTGTCGCGCCTGGCGCGCCAGCGGCATCATCGCCCGCAACGCCACCGACCATCTCAACGCGCGCATTGCACCCGCCGGTAGAGCCGATGCCGAATGGACCACAGAGCGACTTGCCGCCGTTGCCGCCAGACGAAGTCTATCCAACTGCCAGTTCTCGACGAGAACCTGCGAATCCGTTGCGATAGTAGATTTCTGCGGCAGCGCCGCTTTACGCATCGGCCTAGCTGTTGTGCGTCATCCAACGAGCTACTCAACGCTAGTGCGTCGCATTTTGTCGCGTGCTCGCGTCAGTGTCGGTCCGATGCTGTTTTCTGGCATCCCCACCGTATCACTAATTTCGCGGTAGCTCTTACCCTCGAGATGGTACATTCGCACGATCTCAGCTTCCGTTCCTTCCAACTCGCTCAGCAGTCGGGAAATTTCGTCACGATCTTGCACCGACTGGACGGTGGATGCCCCGTTCGAGGCGACCGATGCGACGTAGGCTTGCGATACGCCAGCGCCTTCGTGAACATTCACCTGTCGGCGGCGCAACAATTGCTGGACCACAACCCGTCGCGTGATTACGGTGAGATAGGTCGCCAAGCTCGCTTCGCCGCGGAACCGTCGTAGGACTGCCATGTCGTCTGCGACCAGTGCCAGGAAAACTTCGCTGGCCATATCTTCGCGGTCGGCCGAAGTAATTCGCAGCGACCTGCTTTCCGCCGAATGGTCGATCACATGGACCACCAAGCCCATAAAGCGATCGACGAAATCTTCCCACGCCCGCGGTTTGCGGTCGAGACAGCGACTGAGCAGATTGCGGTCGATTTCCGATAATGCCACGGCAAATCACCATGTACCGACAGCCAACTCCCCACCTGGGTCGGACAACTCCAACGCCGCCGAGCGACAATTTCCAGATACAGTCGCACCACAGCGCCACTGCTTCCTGCCGGCCGAAAGCGAAAATTCTGCGCGCCTCCGACGATAGATGGCCCGCTTCAGAGTGCTATTTACGCTTTAAACCCTACATGCCTCGATTGTACGAAGCAGACCGGCTGAAAGCAAGGCGAAAGTGCGGTTTCACGAGGGTTCGGGTCTCGGATGCGCATCAGGATTTCAGGCAATTTCTGCGGCTTTTTGGGAAGGGGCAGGTAGCGGGTGAAAAAGCTGGTTGCTTGAGGGTTCATCTGGCTCAAGCGTGCGCTAAGTCTAAATGACCGGCAATCGACCGAGGAGGCCCAATCCTTGCTCGCGGCCGCCCTTGCGTTGCCGCCAGAAGGAACCTCGCTGGCAATCCATTTCGCGGGAAGATCATTTGTTTCGTCACCAAGCTCTTCGGCGCGATGAACATTTTTCAGATAACGTCTACTTTGCGAGCACGCGCAGCTCGCGCGGCAAAGGGAAGTAGACCTCTTCGTCGCGGATTGAGCGCGCCTCGACCGTTGCGTCAAAATGTTCTCGCAAGAAGTTGATGCAACCCTGAACGACCGATTCTGGAGCACTCGCACCTGCGGTAATCAGCACGGTTTCATCCCCGTGGAACCATTTCAAATTCACGTCGTCGGCACCATCGATCAGATAGGCAACCACACCCGATTCTCGGGCCAATTCTGCCAGCCGCTGGCTGTTGGAGCTGTTCTGGCTTCCCAGCACCAGCACGATATCGGTCTCTGGCGAAATCATTCGCACCGCTTCTTGCCGATTCTGTGTGGCGTAGCAAATATCCTCCTTGGGCGGGCCGACGATCTCAGGAAAGCGTTGTTTCAAGCGGTGGATAATGCGATTGGCGTCATCGACGGAGAGCGTCGTTTGCGTTAGATAGGCGAGCTTTGTTTCAGGCGGGAATTGGAGTCGATCGACTTCATCGGTCGTTTCCACCAGCACAAAGGCCGATGGGGCTTCGCCCATCGTGCCGATCACTTCGTCGTGCCCTTCGTGGCCGATCAGAATAATTTTGTAGCCCTGCTTGGCAAATCGCACCGCTTCCAAATGGACCTTCGTCACCAGGGGACAGGTGGCGTCGATCGTCTTCAGCCGTCGCTCGCGGGCGATTTTCCGCACTTCTGGCGAGACCCCGTGGGCCGAAAACAGCAGATGCCCTTCCTCGGGCACGTCGTGCAAATCGTCAATAAAGACCGCTCCTTCCTGTTGAAAACGCTCGACGACGTACTTATTGTGCACGATTTCGTGATAGACGTAGACCGGCGTGCCGAACAAGTCGATGGCCCGTTCGAGCGTTTCGATCGCCATATTGACGCCAGCACAAAAACCGCGGGGGCTGGCTAGGATGATTTTCACGTTCTTCCGGGTCGAAATGCTGTCATTCCATGCGAATCACACTAACCGTATGATAGTGTTCTGGCTTAACCACGGGTAGGCGAGCGAGCACAAATGGCGGCGGCGACGTTTCTCGATGAGCTAGCGATTTATGGCCCTTCGGCCGATTGCAAGCGTCCGTCGCCCAGCGATGCACAATCCTATTGCCGCCGGCTTGCTGAGTCGCACTACGAGAATTTTACGGTCGCCAGTTGGCTGTTGCCGGCCGAACTGCGGCCCCATTTCTGCAACATTTACGCCTATTGCCGCTGGTCGGACGATCTGGCCGACGAGACAGCCGGGGGCGTTCAAACCCTAGAACTGCTCGACTGGTGGCAATCGCAACTCGAGGACTGCTACCGCGGTGTAACAGCTCATCCAGTGTTTGTGGCGCTCGAGGAAACGATCCGCGAGTTCAAAATCCCGATCGAACCGTTCCGCGACTTGCTAACCGCATTCCGGCAGGATCAAACCAATACACGCTACCAGACTTTCGACGAATTGCTGGGCTACTGCCGCAACTCGGCGAATCCCGTCGGGCGACTGGTGCTGTATCTCGGCCGCTGCCACGACGAAGAGCGGGGGCGATTATCCAATTCGATCTGCACCGGTCTGCAACTCGCCAATTTTTGGCAGGACATTGCTCGCGACTACGAGCGAGGAAGAATCTACTTGCCGACGGAAAGCTGCCGCCGTTTCGGCTACGAGGAAGCGATGTTTTGCCGTCGCGAATTCAATCCACAGTTTCGAGATTTGCTGGCAAGTGAAGTCGATCGAGCCGAGCAACTGCTAGTTGCGGGCGAGCCGCTTATCGCGATGATGCCGCAGAAGCTTCGCGTTGACATCGAGCTTTTTATCGAAGGAGGTCTGGCCATCCTACGAGCGATTCGCCGAATGGACTTTAACGTTTGGCAAATGCGCCCGGAAGTAAGTAAGCCGACGAAGTTGTTCCTTCTGTTGCGATCGTGGTGGAAGGTTAGAATGCGTGGCTGACCAAATCCAATTGGATGCGGCCGACCGCGCATGGTGCGGATCCTTGGAGGACTTGAAGTGACCGACCTCGACGCCAGCTATGCCCATTGCCAGCGGCTTGCGCGCGGCGCAGCGTCCAATTTTTATTTCTCGTTTCTGCTGCTGCCTCGAGAAAAGCGGCAGGCGATGTGCGCCCTTTATGCCTATCTTCGGCATGTCGATGATCTGGCCGACGACGAAAGCCGCTCCGCGAATTTTCGCAGCGTGGAACTCAACGAACTCAAGACCGTCATTTCGAGTCCCGATTTTAGGGCCGGCAACGATCCAATTCTGCCTGCGCTAGCGGACACGATGAAACGGTATTCAATTCCGATCGAATACCTCACCGCCGCCATCGACGGCGTCAAAATGGACATCGCGGGCACGCATTACAAGACGTTCGAAGAATTAGAAAAATACTGCTACCGCGTGGCTTCGGTCGTCGGCTTGGCGTGCATTCACATTTGGGGTTTTCGCGGAACGCAAGTCCTGGAACTTGCCAGCCGCTGCGGGACCGCCTTTCAATTGACGAACATCCTCCGCGACCTGACGGAAGACGCCGAGAGTGGGCGATGTTATTTGCCGCAAGAGGATTTGGAACGATTTGGATACAGTTTCGACGATCTGCGCCGGCAAGAAGTGAGTGACCGCTTTCGCAACCTGATGGACTTTGAGACCGTCCGCGCCGAGCAATACTTCGCTGCGGCGGCAGAGCTAGAGCCGCTGCTAGAGCGCGACGGCCAGCGAGCATTTCGTGCGATGGCAACCACCTATGGGACACTACTCAAGAAAATCAAACAGCATCCGACGGCGATTCTCTTTCGGCGCGTCCGCCTTTCGCGGTGGGAGAAATTGCGGATTGCTGCGGGAGCCCTGTTTCATGCTAATAGGCAATCGCAAAGTGTCGGGCTGGAATGGAAGAGCAATCCGCGGTGAGACTTGAGCAATATGGGCGAACCCAAGCACATTGCTATTGTCGGCGGCGGACTAGCTGGTTTGGCCGCGGCGGTCGAGCTTTCGGGGCGCGGGTTGAACATCGAGCTGTTTGAGTCCCGCAAGCAACTCGGCGGCCGGGCTGGCTCGTTTCGCGATTCAGCCAACGATTTGCTCGTCGATCACTGTCAACACGTGAGTCTTGGCTGTTGCTCCGCTTGGCTCGATTTCTGCCGGCGCACGGGGCTGGATGCGTTCACGCGCCGCGATTCGACGCTGCACTTTATTGGTCCCGACGGTCGGCGATGCGATATCTCGGCCAGCCGCTGGCTGCCGGCACCGCTGCATTTGCTGCCGTCGCTGTTGCGGCTGAGGTATCTCACGTGGGGCGAACGCATCGGCATCATTCGTGCCATACGGGCATTGAAGAAGGCATCGACAACCGACAATCCAAACGGGCCGACGATCGACGAATGGTTGCGGGAGAACGGTCAATCTTCGCGGGCGATCGAACTATTTTGGGCGCCGGTCATCGTCAGCGCACTCAGTGAAACGCTCGTCCGCGCCAGCGTGCCGCCCGTGCGAAAAGTATTCGTCGATGCGTTTCTCGGCAATCGTCGTGCTTACGAAATGATCGTCCCGACTGTGTCGCTCGGCGAGCTTTATGGCACCAAGCTGGAGGGCTGGCTGCGGAGCCGCGGCGTTGTTGTACATCGTGAATGCGGCGTGACGCAATTGTGCGGCGATGCGAAAGGCGTTCGAGAAGTTGAACTTGCCATTGGCGAACGACACATCTTCGATGCGGTCATTGTTGCCGTTCCCTGGCGGCGCATCGACGTCTTGCTCAGCGAGCCCTTGCGAGCAGCAATACCTGAATTGCAATGTATCCAACAGATCGAGTCCGCACCGATTACGGCCGTGCATCTGTGGTTCGATCGCGCGATTACTGAACTTCCCCATGCCGTATTGCCAGGGCGCACGAGCCAATGGATGTTTAATCGCGGCAACGAACTCTCCGCGGGCCATCACTATCAGATTGTCATCAGTGCGTCGCGAGAGCTAGAAAAACTGGCGCGGAGCGAAGTGATCGATCGCGTGCTTGCCGAACTCACCGAACTCTGGCCGTTGGCGAACAAAGCGAAGCTGCTGCAATCGCGAATGATCACCGATCAGCACGCCGTATTTTCAGCTCGCCCCGGTGCCGATCAACTTCGCCCGCAGCAGCAAACGAGCGTGCCGAACTTGTTTCTCGCGGGCGATTGGACCGCGACCGGCTGGCCCGCAACGATGGAAGGCGCGGTGCGCAGCGGCTATGAGGCAGCAAAAATCGCACTCACATTCACTTCAATCCGCTAAGATGCATTTAATGGCTTGCCAATTGCTCGATGACGCCCTCCAAAAACTTCGCCAACCGCTCGGCGCATTGCAGCGCGGTGTCGCGGAAATGCCAGAGGTCTTTAACCGTCGATGGGCGCCGCAGGATCGAGCCTGCCGCTGCGCCGATCTTTCGCGCGGTCCCTTTCTTCTTGACGAGTCGTTCCACTTCGGCGGGCAGTTCTTCGTCCACCGTGTCGCAAATGACGCGCACGGAAAGAAAGCGTTTCTTTTCGCGCCGGCAGGCTTCGGCGACGGCGAAGGTTTCCATATCGACGGCGATGGCTGCATGCTGCTGGCCGAGTGCGCGTTTCTTGTCGGCATTGAAGACGACTTGATCGACCGTCAACAGCGGCCCGACGTGAAGGCCCGGCGTTGCTGCTCGTTGCTCGGGTGGAATATTGAGGTCGATCGCCAATCGCTGGCCGGTTTCGTCGAGGATTGCGTCGGCCATCACCATGTCGCCGCGTTTGAGTTGCGGCTGCAATCCGCCGGCCAGGCCGGCCGAGATGATCCATTTCGGCTTGTGGCCGGCGATCAGCATTTCGGTCGCCTGCGCGGCGTTGTCGCGGCCGATATCGGAATGGACGACCACGACGCCGCAGCCCTTGAGTCCGCCTTGCCGCGCGACGAACTTGCGGCCTTGGATGTGGATCTTGCCCGCGAGTCGATTTTCGAACGCGCCAGCTTCGATGCCGAGCGCAATGACGACGCCGACGTGGCATGGCGGCAGGTCGGCGATTGCCGTCGGCTGTTGCTCGAAGGCTGCGCCTAGCTTTGACTCGCCCGCGGCGCTGTGGCGCATCGCGTCGACTGCCGCGTCGCGAGCCTTTTGCTGTGCGGCTTGACGAATCCAGGCTTGAAGGAGCGCGCTGATGGACATGCGGAAATTCTAGTTCCGCGGGGTCGTCCGTGCCACCGCGAGATGTGACGGCGTTTGACGAACCACTATGCTGCCGCGCGGGGAGCAGGGGGATCGGCCGCAGCGATTGCCGCAGTATAAGCCGCATCGGCCCCGTCGCTGCTTGGCACAATCATTCCCGGAATAAAGTGCGGCTTCGGTGGCTTCGTGCGACTGCGCTCGGCTATATCTTTAAGAATCAACTCGGCGGCAACGCGCGACGCTCCGCCATGGCCAACTTCGGCTTTGAGCTTGGCCAACTCGCCGATCAATTTAGCGCGGCGCTGGCTGTCGTTCAACCAGTCGACGACGTGTGCGGCGATTTGCGAAGACTTGTCTTCGAAGGTTAAATATTCGGGGAACAGTACGCGTTCGGCATTCTCATCGCTCGGATCGTACGGCGTCGTATCGGCGGGAAATAATTCATTCACGGTGAGCAAATTGACCAGCGTGATGTATTTCACGCGGCGGAAATATTGCTGCACGCGATAGGCAAACGGACTGATCCAATAGAGCACTACCGTCGGCTTCGTATGATAGAGCAATTCCAAAGACACGGAGCCTGAACACGCCATGCAGCACTCGGCCAGGCGAATCAACTCCGGCGTCTTGCGCACATACACTTCCACCGGAAGCGCCGACTGCGCAATTAGTTCCCGCGCCATCTGAGCTTGGTGCGGCTTGAACGCCGCGACTGCGAAGCGCGCATCGGGAATCTGTTGCCGGACGAGTGCTGCAGCCTTCAAGAACCACTGCAAGTTATGCAACACTTCTTGCGTGCGTGAGCCGGGTAGAATCGTGATCAGTCGCCCGGGCTTGGCCCGCATTGTCGCAATGAATTTTTCGTCGAACCGCTCGCGCCGCACTTCGTCGAAAAACGGGTGTCCCACGAAGGTCGATTGGCAGCCTCGATCGCGAAACCACTTCGCCTCGAACGGCAGCGCGGCCAACACGTGATCGACATACGCTCGCATCTTTTTGATGCGCCAGCTTCCCCAGGCCCAAATCTGCGGCGGGCAGTAATAAAATACCGGGATGCCGTGAACTTTCGCCCGCCAAGCAATCCACCAATTGAAGCCGGGATAGTCGATGACGACGACGGCATCGGGGCGCTGGTGTCGAAAGTATCGGTCGGCGCGGCTCGCCAGCGCCAAAAACTTGTGGATGTTCAGCAGCACGCGCAGAAGCCACATGACCGCCAATGCAGTTAAATCGGTGTGCAATTTGCAGCCGGCCGCCGCCATTTCAGGGCCGCCATAACCGACACATTCGACGTCGGGCCGCTGCGAGCGCAGTTGGCGAATCAGATTGGCGCCGTGCAAATCGCCGCTCGGCTCGCCGGCGGAAAAGAAGATCGTCATGCGCTGCGAGCTTGAGGAAGGTCCGCGGTTGGATCGGATTGAACGGCGTTGCCCGACTGGAGCGAATTCAGTTGTTCGCCTTCTTCGCGCCACAGCAAGCGCAGCGCTGGTTGATCGCCGCGATCTAGCTCATGCGCCATCGGCTCACACCAGCGGCGGCACATCCACCATGCCGCCAGCAGATCGACGGGATTCGGCCGTACGTCTTGCAGCCGGCGGCGCGGGCCGCGATGTTCGACATAGGCGTCGCAAACGCGATAGCCGCGCCGCGAGGCGAGTGCTGGCAAATAACGGCACATGCTGGGGGACAATCGCAAATCGGCGACAACTTCTCGCCGCGCCGCCCAAAACAAACAGTCGGGATCGTGCGATTCCAAACCCAAAAGGAACCAGCGCGGAATGCGAGCAATTCGCTGCCAAAGCTTCGCCACACCCCTTTGACGCCGCCGGCCAGCGACGAAGTCGGCACGGCTTAACCAGCTCACTAACCAGGGAATCTGCTCGGCTGGATAGGACTCCCCAGGCTCCATGGCGATCACTACCTCGCCACGGGCGGCGGCAATGCCTGCCGTCAGTGACACACTTGCGCCGCACGATGAATTTAGCCGCACAACTCGCAGCACAGAGTACCCGGCCCGCAACTTTTCGAGTAGTCGTAGATTACTGGGCGATGAGCCATCATCGATCGCGATGATTTCGTAGGACGAATCCATCCCATCGAGCGCAGCCACGAGCGATGGTAACTGGCGGCGAACATCGTCGGCTCGTTCGCACTGAGGAATGAGGATCGATAAATGAACCATTGCCGGCTCGCAGGAAAGCGATTCGCCCTATCCCAACGCGCTATCGAGTGCGCACCGGAGTGGACGGTTCCTCCGGTGTTATCCTCACAAACGCTTCGGGGTTGCAGGAGGCTGCGGAGTATCTCAAAACCTCCGATGCTGGCAAAGGGCATTTTTTGTCCCCACAGAGCCGCATCGCCGAGGGGTGGCGGAATCGCAGTCACGCCGTCGGTTGCAGGCCCTCCCAATGACCACTACGATACTATTCATCCTCGCCGCTAGCATTGCTGGCTACCACGCGAGCTTTCCACAGGAGGTCGCCGTCATGCGTTTGAAATGCGTCTGCCTTGTTTGCGTTGCCGTCTTGGCTGTCGCTTGTGCGTCGTCCATCGGCCGCGCTGCCGAAAATGAATTCTCCAGCACGACAATCGATCTGGGTATCGTGGCAAACGATGTCGAAAAATCAGTGAAGTTTTATACGCAAGCCATCGGATTCAAAGAATTGAAAGGGTTTTCGGTCGGCGCAGAATACGCCAAAGATGTCGGCCTGACCGACAGCATGCGGCTCGATATTCATGTCTTGGCGCTGGGCGACAATCCCAGCGCCACCAAGCTCAAGTTGATGTCGCTGCCTGGTGTCACGAGCCAGCGGAAAGATCAGCGATTCATTCATAGCACGCTCGGTTATAGCTATATCACGATTCACATCACCGACACAACCGCGGCGATTGAGAGGCTAAAGAACGCTGGCGTCAAGCCGATCGCCAACAGTCCGCTGCCGGTGCCGAATGATATCGCGAAGAACGTGTTCTTGACCATCGTTCGCGATCCCGACGGCAACTTTATCGAATTGATTGGGCCGAAGAAGTAGCGCAAATCGCACAAATTTGCTTTCGCTTCGCCGCGTTGACAATGCTGGCGGCTGGCTGACGGTTCGGTCTGGTGTTCGAATGGTCGCGGTGAAACGCGACTCCCGTCTTTACCATGCAAATCATCAATGTAGTTCTTGGCGCCATTCTGTTATTCTTCGGCCGCGCTTTGTATTGGGTCTTTGTCGGGATTGCGGGGTTCTTGTTGGGAATGACGTTGGCCGACCAATATCTCGATGGGCAATCGGAAATCATTCAATTCTTGGCCGCCGTTGCCGCGGGAGTCGTCGGCGCAGTGATCGCCATTTATATCCAACGTTTGGCCTTTGCCTTGGGCGGATTTTTTGCCGGCGGATATACCGCGCTAAGTATCGCCGCCCATTTCGGTGTGCAGACTGATCGCAGCACCATTTGGTTCTTCCTCGGAGGCATTCTCGGCGCCATCGTCGCTGCCACGTTGATGGATTGGGCGATCGTCGTACTGTCGAGTCTTGCTGGCGCCGCCGCCATTGTGTCGGAAATTCGAATCGAACGGGCGGACGCGTTGCTGCTATTCGTGGCGTTGACGGTCGTTGGAATTGTCGTGCAGGGGAGACGACTTGCTCGCGGTGGCACCACGCCCGGTGAAAATCCGTGACCGCTGGCCCGTCGCGACGATGAGCCGATGGAGGCGCTTGCCAGCCGACGATGGCAAGCGTGGTCCGGCGTCAGAAGCGCATGGCTGTAAAGCCGCCGTCGACGTAGTAGGTTGCGCCCGTAATGAAGCTGCCGGCGCTGTGGGACAGCAACAGGATTGCAGCGCCGACCAATTCTTGCGGCTCGCCAAAGCGGCGCATCGGAGTTTGCTGCATGATGTGCGCGACGCGCTGGGTGTCGAGGATTTTTCGATTCTGCTCGGCCGGGAAAAAGCCGGGGCAAAGGACGTTCACGCGCACGCGATGTGGAGCAAACTCGCGGGCAATGTTCTGGGTGAGGTTGACCACTGCCGCCTTTGAAGAACTATAGGCAAACACTCCCGACAGCGGCAGATGTGCGGTGACGCTGCCGATATTCAAGATCGAACCGGCGCCGGCGTCGATCATATGTTTGCCGAAGATTTGACAAGCCCAATGCATGCTGGCGACGTTGGTTAAATAGACACGCTCCCAGTCTTCGTCTTTGGCTTCCAGATATGGGGAACTAACGTTGACGCCGGCGCAATTGACGAGCATTTCGACGCGCCCGCATTGCTTGACCGCGGCGGCCAGCAAGTCTTCAATGGACTTTCGGCGGGTGGCATCTACCGGCAGAAAATGAGATTTACCGCCGAGCTTCTCGATCGCAAGGGCGCGTTCCCTGCCGCGCTGCTCGCCGCGGCCGGCGACGATGACGGTTGCCCCGGCCTGCGCAATTCCCTCCGCCAGCGCGCCGCCGAGCACGCCGGTACCGCCGATAACAACAGCCGTTTGACCGCTGAGACCGAACAGTTTTTCGATGAAAGCGTTGGACATAGATCGATTATTCGCCGCAGAGGCCCAAAGGCACGGAGCAGAGAGAACAAATACACTTTTGTGTCTCGGCGGCTCTGCGGCTAAAAACCCGGTTCGTTCGGCTTGCGGCGCATCTGCAGCCACTCGGTGTGAAACGTGCCCGGTTGGTCGGTGCGGTTGTACGTGTGCGCGCCGAAGTAGTCGCGCTGTGCTTGCAGTAAATTGGCCGGCAGCCGTTGTTGGCGGATGCCATCGTAGTACGACAGCGCGGTCATGAATGCCGGAGCCCATATTCCCAGCTCCACCGCCGTCACGACCACATGCCGCCAAGCGGCTTGGGCTTGTTCGATCGCTCGCTCAAAATAGGGCGCTAGGAGCAAGTTTTCCAGGTTTTTGTCGGCGTCGAAGGCGTCCTTGATGCGATCCAAAAACTGTGCGCGGATAATGCAGCCGCCGCGCCACAAGAGCGCGATATTGCCATAGTCGAGCGGCCAATGGTGCTCCTTCGCCGCGGCTTGCAATTGCACGTAGCCTTGCGCGTAGCTACAAATCTTCGACGCATAGAGAGCGTGCCGCACCGCTTCGATGAATTGCATTTTGTCGCCGGTGTATTTGCCGTTGGGGCCTTTGAGGACTTTGCTCGCCCGTACTCGCTGCTCTTTCAGCGCCGACAAACAACGGGCGTAGACTGCTTCGGTCACCAGCGTGCTGGGCACGCCCAGATCGAGCGCCAACTGACTCATCCACTTTCCGGTCCCCTTGGCGCCGGCCGTGTCGAGAATCAAATCGACGAGGTCTTGACCGGTATCTAGATCTTTCACGCTGAAGATGTCGCGCGTGATTTCGATGAGGTAGCTGTCGAGTTCGCCGCGGTTCCACTCCGCAAAAACATCGTACAGTTCGACATTCGAGAGGCCGAGGCCCCCTTTCAGCATGTTGTACGCTTCACAGATCAGTTGCATGTCGCCATACTCGATGCCGTTGTGGACCATCTTCACGTAATGCCCCGCGCCGCGTGGGCCGACCCATTCGCAGCAGGGAATGTCTCCCTTCGGTCCGACTTTCGCCGCAATGGCTTGAAAGATCGGCTTGATGATCGGCCAGGCTTTTTCACTGCCGCCGGGCATCAGACTGGGGCCTTTAAGAGCGCCTTCTTCACCGCCGGATACGCCACTGCCGACATACAACAAGCCGTTCGATTCGACATACTGCGTGCGTCGCTCGGTGTCGGCAAAGTGTGTATTACCGCCATCAATGATGACGTCTCCTGGCTCGAGCAGCGGCAGCAATTGATCGATCAGCGCATCGACCGCCGGACCGGCCTTGACCATCAGCATCACTTTCCGCGGCTTGCGGAGGTTTTTGACTAGCTCTTCCAGCGAATGGCAGCCGACAAAATTCTTTCCCGCGGCGCGGCCCTTCATAAAATCGTCCACGACACTGGTCGTGCGATTGAACACGGCCATGCGGTAGCCGCGACTCTCGATGTTAAGAGCCAAATTTTCGCCCATTACAGCGAGGCCGACGAGTCCGAAATCTTGCGACATTTATTACGTTTGGTTTCGATTGAAGTATTGGGGAACAACTCTCGCGATTGTGCGTCAATGCTCTCTCAAAAACTGTGGATACTTTGGTCGTAGACGATCCAGGTCTGGGATGCGATTTGGATCAGACGGGCATTCACGTGACCATTCTGCAAAGTAGCGAGAAAGCATGCGACCATCATCCAAGATTTCTAAGTTCAGCACAATTGCCCGGTATATCTGGCCACGTATCGCAATGTTTCTATCCTCCGCATTGCGGGTTGTTAGTGCCTTTTCGAGTACCTGCTGTGCTTGCTGGCAATTGGTGGTCCCTTTTTCAGAATTCTCCTCATAGAATAGCTCTTTGCCTTGTCGATGGAGAGCGTATCCAAGACGGAATAGCAGTCCTTGTTCTCCAGGGAACTTGACAAGCCCGAATTGCGCTGCCTTCGCTGAAGCGTTCCACTCGTCGTTGGCTGCTTCCATACTAGACCAATGCCAATATGTATCACGATCTCGACAACCAAGTTCGTGAGCGCGGTGGTAATGAATGCGAGCATCTACCAGATTGTCGTCGCGCATGTTCGTCCATGCGATTGTCCCATGTATGTCTGCTCTTCCAGGATACTCACCCATCAGATCGGTGAGTATTTGAATGGCCTCATTAATTCGAGCAGTGTTCACTAAAAATCTAGCACGTCGAAGGCCAGCCTCGACTCGACGGTCTTCTGATTTGTTTGTTTGAAGCTTGCCGGAGGCGGGGCCCTGTCCTGAATATTGTGTCACGGGCGGAAATGTGATACTACCCCGTTTTCCCAAACCCCGGAGAGTGACGCATGGACGCGTTGATTTTGGATCAGGCTGAGGAGTTGGCCAAGTCGCTGGCT
>JADZDJ010000106.1 GCA_020851115.1 Pirellulales bacterium | reverse complement strand
TTGCTTGAACTCGTCGTCAAACCGACGACGCACCGATGCTTCGTGCTTCGATTCGCTCATCTTTTGGACCTCCTTGGGGAACCATGATCCGGCCCCCGCCGCTGTCCGAAAGTCCTGGGCTATCGCATTGACTGTCGTCTTCAGTTCCCGGACAGACTCCTAGTCGGGTTGCTCGACGGCGGCTTCCACCATTGCCAGAATACTCGACTCGATTGCCGCCGGCAGGGTCGGCCAATGGTCAATCCTTTGGGCCACGTCGCGGCCGAAGTGGGCGAAATCGTCGAACCGCGCGCCACCCCTTGCACCACCTTTGCCGAATTTGCTAGTTTTCTTCGAGGAATTCGCGGTGCGTGCGGCACCCTCCCTTGAGAAACTAGCCGCTCGTGGGTCGATCGACACTCGGCACTGCCCACCTTCGCTTTGCCCTAGGCATTCAACGCTTCCATTCACTACGCGGAGCATTCAACCATGCTACACGTCGGCATCGCTGGCATCGGCTTCATGGGGATGATTCACTATTTGGCATACCAGCGCGTGCCGGGCGTGCGGGTGACGGCATTGTGCGAACCCAATGCGAAGCGGCTGGCGGGAGATTGGCGCGACATCAAGGGAAACTTTGGACCGCCAGGAAAAGTCATGGACTTGACCAGCCTGCGGAAGTATCACCGATTGGAGGAGATGCTGGCCGACGAGAAGCTCGACGTTGTCGATTTGTGCCTGCCGCCAGCGATGCATGCCGATGCCGCGGTGGCGGCCTCGAAGGCGGGCAAGCATGTGTTTTGCGAAAAGCCGATCGCGCTGACGGTAGCCGATGCGCAGCGGATGGTGAAGTCGGCCGCGGCGGCGAAGAAGCTGCTCTGCATCGGACACGTGCTGCCATTTTTTCCCGAATACGCGTTTGCTTTAGAAGCCGTCCGCAAGGGCAAGTATGGGAAATTGCTCGGAGGGCATTTCAAGCGGGTCATTTCCGATCCGCTCTGGCTGCCGGATTATTACAAGCCCGAAAAAATTGGCGGGCCACTCTTGGACTTGCACATTCACGATGCCCATTTCATTCGACTTTTGTTCGGCATGCCGACGGCGGTGTTCAGCCGCGGCCGGATGCGCGGCGAAGTGGTCGAGTTCTTGGAAACGCAATTTATTTGCAGCGACTCGTCGCAGGTCGTGACGGCCACGAGCGGCGTGATTTTGCAGCAAGGCCGGGCGTTCACGCATGCGTATGAAATTCACTTGGAGAAAGCGACATTGCTATTTGATTTCGCCGTGATCGACGGCCAGCCGCACGTGGCGACGCCGGTGAGCGTGCTCGACGACAAAGGCCAAGTGCAGCAGCCCAAACTGGGCAGCGGCGACCCGGTGGATGCGTTCGCGGCGGAACTCAAGGAAGTGGCCAAATCGGTGAAAAGCGGAAAGCCGTCGGCGATTCTCGGCGGCGACTTGGCGGCCGATGCGATTACGCTCTGCCAGAAACAAGCCCAGTCGGTGGCGAGCGGGAAGCTCGTGAAGGTTTGAGGGGGCGGTAGGCCGCAGGACAGTTCGCGGTGAGATATGCCGCACGCTCTCCCCTGGCATACCGCCGACCGCTTGCGGCATCGGCCTGCACGATCCACACGACCCCACCCTCCTCTGTAAACTCTTCCCTGCATTTTTACCTTCTTTCAAAATCCCTTGGCACAATCGGTGCCTCTGGTGAGGAATGTAAGGGTCATACGAACGGTGGTTTACGAAAATGTTAGCCAACGTTTTTGACGCGACGTAAATCGTGTCCTATACTGAACATGGCTGCGAATTGTCGACCCGCTTTCTGCGGCCAAAACCTCGAAGGAGCGACTCCCCCATATTGCCTCACAGTGTGCCGGGCAAGGAATTTGCTTTGCAGTGCCTGCAAGGTCGAGATGCCGACAACAACGGATTGAATCCTGTCGGGGGATTGAATCTGTCGGCCGGGAAATGGCTTACCCGCCTTCTCTCCCGTGTTTCTCGTGGCCGCGCAGGATGCCGAGCTATGTTTTGCCCATTCGACCGGGCGCACGCTTCGGCGGCAGAGGATGGCCGTCAGTTAGGCGCAACCTTCTGCAAGTAGGTCATCCATGATGCGGTTGAGGTCGTCCTCGCGCAGCGCGCTGGCGCTGTTGTTTGGTGTCGTTGTCTCGTTCGGTATGGCTGGCTCGACGATGGCGCAGCAAGTGCGCATTCCGTCGATCGTGCAGCCCAGTTTGCAGCCAGTTCAGGTGCAACCTCCGTTACAGCCGGTGCAATCGCAGCCGACCCATGCTGTGATGGCGGGAACTGAACTGGCGGAGTTGCTCGACAAAGGCAAAGAGCTGGAAGCGCAGCGACGCTGGGCGGAAGCCTTCGCGTTGTACGAAGACGCCGCTCGCAAGACGCCCGGCCAGCCCGATCTCGAGCGACGGCTCGATTTTGCCAAGCTCCATTTCGACGTCGGCCGGCGCTATGCCGATTCGAGCTTCCGCAAGTCGGTCGCTACGCTCAGCGACAGCGAAGCCTTGGAAATTTACAGCGACGCGGCCGCCAAAGTGCAATCGCACTACGTGCAAAACCCCGATTGGAACCGGTTGGTCGGTCGCGGGGCGGCAGCGCTTGAAGTGGCGCTGAGCGAGCAGACGTTTGTGGAACATAACTTGTCGGGCGTGAATCCCGACCGCATGAGCGTGTTTGTCGGTGAATTGCGCAAGCAAATGGGGCAGCGTTCGATTCGCAGCCGCATCGAGGCACGCGACGCCGTCTGGAACGTCGCTCACCTGGCGCGGCTGCACTTGGGCGTCCAGCCGGCTGCAACCATTTTGGAATTCACTACCGGCATGCTCGGTGGACTGGACGAATACAGTACCTTTCTGACGAGCGGACAACTCGCCGATTTGTATTCGCAAATTGAAGGCAACTTTGTGGGGTTGGGCGTCGAATTGAAGGCCAACGAAGGTTCGCTCCTGATCGTCAATGTCATTCACGGCAGCCCGGCCGAAGCGGCAGGCATCAAGTCGGGCGATCGGATCGTGGAAGTCGGGGGGCGTTCCACCGCCGATCTCAGCACCGATGCGGCGGCCGAGTTGTTGCAAGGCGTGGAAGGTTCGTTCGCCCAACTGATGGTGGCGACCGCCGACGAGGCGCCGCGGGCGCTGACGGTGAAGCGGCAACACGTCGATGTGCCGAGCGTGGACGACGTGAGAATCATCGACCGCGAATTCGGCGTCGGGTACTTCAAATTGACCTGTTTCCAAAAGACGACCTCGCGCGATTTGGATGCCGCGCTGTGGCAATTGCACCGCGAAGGCATGCGTTCGCTGGTGATCGATCTGCGAGGCAATCCGGGCGGATTGCTCACCTCTGGCGTCGAAGTGGCGGACAAGTTTATCGAGCAAGGCAGCATTGTCAGCACCAAGGGGCGCAGCCCCGGAGAAGATTTCAATTACACGGCGCAGCGCACGGGCACCTGGCGCGTGCCGCTGGTTGTGCTCATCGACGGCGATAGCGCCAGTGCCGCGGAAATCCTGGCCGGGGCGCTGCGCGATTACCATCGAGCAACGCTGGTCGGCCAGCGCAGCTACGGCAAAGGCTCGGTGCAAGGGATCTTTCCGCTCAGCACCGGCGGCGCTGGAGTGCGACTGACGACGGCGAAGTTCTATTCGCCGCTGGGCAAACCGTTCGCGCGTGTCGGCGTCGAGCCGGACGTCAAAGTTCAGGTCGCTGCCAAACCGATCGACGGCCGCATTGCAATTCCCGTCAGCGCAAGCAATGCCAACGGCGACGCGATTCTGAACGCCGGCCTGGAAGCGGCGCGGCAACAAGTGGCACAACGGTAAATGACCTCCGCAGCATGCCGCGTCTTGAGGCTGCGCAATCGACTTCGACCAACGGAGAACGAGGAAGGGTCGGAGCGCGCGTGGGAGCCCCTGCGCGGGCGAAATGCATCGCCTTGCGCTCCCAGTCGCGTGCACATCGATGGATTGATGGCTAGGGCGTCCAGCAGGCCAACCCTGACGAATCGTTGCTTGTAATTCTACTTCACAAACATGTACATATTATTCTAATGTTCATGTGTTCTAATCACGAGGCGTTCGATATTTTGGCAACTTAGACGGGCGCTGGCTCTCACGACTCGCCGCATTTCGCATTTTTTTCACTGCCGGCCTCCTACTGCGTGCCACCGACGACCTTTGCAACAGCGACTGTGTGGCAACGACGAATTCGCACCATTCGACCGACTGGCAAAATCGGCCGAAATGCGTCATCATCGGAACATGAACCTCAGCGATTCACCCATTACGAAACTCCTGGCGGCGAGCGAAGCCGAGCAAATCGAGCGCGGCTACGGCCACACGCTCCGAGAGATCTGGCAGCAGCCGGAGACGTGGCGTCAAACATCTCAATCGCATGACTTGCTAGCGACGATACGACAGGCGCTGGCGGTGTCGGAAGTCATGGCGCGACAAGGGGCGATCGTACTGACTGGCTCAGGCAGTTCGCAATATGTCGGCGATTGCTTGGCATTGCCTTTGCAATCGAAGCTCAAACTTCCCGTGTTTTCGATTCCGAGCGGCCTGCTGCTGACCCATCTCCACGAATCGCTGCCGCCAATGGAGCCGTTGCTAGTGGTTTCGGTCGCGCGATCGGGAAACAGCCCCGAAAGCGTGGCGGTTCAGCAGCTCGTGATGAAGCATCGACCGCAGGCGCATCATTTGGTGCTCACTTGCAATGCACAAGGCAAGTTGGCGAGCGAGTTTGCAGGTCACCCCAAGGTTCATGTTGCCGTACTGCCGGAACCGACGAATGACCGCAGCCTTGTGATGACGAGCAGTTTTACCAATCTGGTGCTGGCCGGCGGGCTGTTGGGGGCGGGGACCGAGCTTGACCGCTGGCGAACCAAGGTTCGCGCAATGGCCGATATGGGAGATCGGATCCTGACGATGCAACTCGCCGACATCGCCCAGATGCCATTTCGTTCGGTCATCTTTCTGGGCAGCGGTTGCCACCTGGGAGCATCGCGGGAGGCGGCATTGAAAATGCTCGAAATGACGGCTGGCCGAATCGCCACCATGTCGGAATCGTTTTTGGGGTTTCGCCATGGGCCGATGTCGGCCACTTCCGCGGAAACACTCGTGGTGGCCTTCTTATCGTTCGATCCGGTCGTGCGCGCGTATGAATTCGATTTGCTCGCCGAACTGGGGCAAAAAAAGCTGGGGTTGCGAATCGTCGCGTTTGACGCCAACGCGCTCGATTCTCCAGGCCCATTGCCTGGGGTCGATTTCCTTCCATGCCCTAGACCACAAGGATTGCCCGACAATTTGGAGGATGGCGACTTCCTATTGCGGCACGTCGTCGTTGGCCAGCTCTTGGCATTTTTCCGTTGCCTGCATGAGGGCCTCAAGCCCGATTCCCCCTCGGAATCTGGCATCATCAGTCGAGTCGTCGCGCCGTTTCGCATTCATTGACCCTTCGCATCGAGCACCGCGCCCTCGCCTACTTTTCCTAATCCCTACGCTCAACCTTACCGTCAAGCTGCCGCTGATCGGCATGTCTTCGTTGCTGCAAGTCATGGTCAGGCAAGCTGTTCCGGCCGCCCGGTAGCGCATTAAGCGGCTGTAACTGGTGGACCGATTTAACCAGCGTGCCCGACGACTTGCTGACGTGGAATTCGCAAGGATTTCCTGTGGCAACTTTGGGCCTGAACTCTGGCGAGTTCAGCGAAAGTCACCCCCGCCGGCCGGGCCGCTTGCCTGGCTTTACCGTCAAGCCGCCAGCCCAACAGGGCGGTGATCGGCCTCATGGATAAACCTCACGTTCGTCGCGTGTCTCGCCTGTTGCACGCGATTGGTTTCGGCTTCATCTGCAGCGCGACCGGCCTAGCAGCGCTCGCATCGCCATCCCATGCCCATGCATCCGAAGCGCGCCGCACCGCAATCGTGCGAGCGGCCCAAGGCGCTCGTGAATCGGTCGTCAATATTCACGGCCAGAAGACGCTCACGGCCGCCGACGATCCGCTCGTGCGGGCTGAAGGTCCGCGCCGTGTGAACGGCATGGGAACTGGCATCATCATCGACGAGCGCGGCTTTATTTTGACGAACTGTCACGTGGTCGATGGCGTACGAAAAATCGAAGTCACCATGGCAGACGGTGTCAGTCAGATTGCGCAGTTTGTTTCCAGCGATCCCGCCAATGACCTGGCGGTCATCAAGGTGAGCTTGAAGGAAAAGCTGCCGGTCATCACCGTCGGCACTTCGCACGATCTGATGATTGGCGAAGAAGTGATCGCGCTGGGGAACGCTTATGGCTATGAACACACCGTGACTCGCGGCATCATCAGCGCGCTGCATCGCTCGGTCCAAGTGAACGACACGCAAAGCTACGAGGATTTGATTCAGACCGACGCCAGCATCAACCCCGGCAACTCCGGCGGCCCGCTCTTGAACATCGACGGCGAAATGATCGCCGTCAATGTCGCTGTGCGAGCCGGTGCGCAAGGCATCGGCTTTGCCATCCCCATCGACAAAGCAATGAGCGTGGCCGCGAAGCTAATGAGCACCGAACGCGTTGAGCAAAAATGGCACGGTGTGAAACTGAGCGACATGCCCGGCCGGAATGACGGTGCCGTCGTGATGGCGATTGAGGCTGACAGCCCCGCATCGAAGTCGGGCCTTCGGCCGGGCGATGTCGTCACCGCGGTCGACCATCAACCGATTTCCCGTGCCGTCGATTTTGAACGGGCCTTGCTCGGCCAAGATGTCGGCAAGGAGCTCGATGTGACCGTGCGTCGAAACAACGCCGCCGTGACAACGAACCTTGAATTAGCCGCCTTGCCGTCGCAGCAAGTAGAGCCGACCGACGACTGCTGGGAACTGCTTGGACTGAAGTTGCAGCCGATTCCGACGCCACAGTTCCAGCAATATCAATCGCGCTACCGGGGCGGCCTGGCCATTGCGGCAGTGCGCCCCGACGGTCCTGCCGCAAAGCAGGGCATTCGCCGCGGCGATATCCTCGTCGGCATGCATATCTGGGAAACGGTCACGCTGGAAAATGTTGAGTACATTCTGAATCGCTCCGACTTCGCCGACTTTGAACCCGTAAAATTCTACATTCTTCGCGGCAGCGATACCCTCTACGGCCATCTGCCTGTCGCAGCGCGACAGTAACGCCGATCCAACGCTTCCAACGAAGCAGCGGCGATCCTTGGAAATCAGATTGGCGTTTTGAGCCATCTCTCTTTTCGTAACCGTTCACGGTCTCAAATTGCCGATGCGTCATTTTCGTGGATTTGGTACTGTCGGGCCATGGACGGGAAGGATCGACGCATTCGAGAGAAAGATCGCGAGATCTTGGAGTTGAAGTTGCTC
>JADZDJ010000105.1 GCA_020851115.1 Pirellulales bacterium | reverse complement strand
CGGTTGTGCTCCGGTGGTCAACACATTTGTGACCATGGGAAGGACCAAGGCGCATCGCGAGGTGAAGTCGATTTTCTATGCCGGTTTGATCCTGGTGATCGTGGGAGCGCTCACCGTGCTGATCAACAAGCCTCAATCGGCTCCGTCGCCAAGTCATACCGTGGAAAGTAGTTCGGCGTTCGTCCAGCTTTCCTTGGTTCTAGTATTCGTCGCGATGGCGGCTTTTTGCTGGGGCGTCTATGGACCATTGTTGCACAAAGGCCAGTCGATGATGCACGGCAGCCGCATGCGCCCGTTTATGTGCGTTGGGATGGCTTATTTCGTCGTCGCGGTGGCTTTGCCGCTCTTCTTGCGAACGGTGACCAGCGACCACGGCGACTGGACCTTTAAGGGAACCGTTTGGAGTCTGGCTGGCGGCACCGTCGGCGCAGTTGGCGCGCTGGGTATCATTCTAGCATTTACCTTTGGCGGCAAGCCGGTTTACGTCATGCCTCTGGTCTTTGGCGGCGCTCCCGTTGTCAACACGCTGTTTGTCATGTTGACCTCCGGCCGCGAAATCAGCACTGTCTCACCCTTTTTTTATGCGGGCCTCATCATCGTTGTTGCTGGCGCGGTGACGGTGCTGGTCTTCGCTCCACGCGGCAAATCGCATGCGGCCTCGCCGCCGATGGAAGAAAGTCCACAGGTTGAATCCGTCCAAGCCTAGCCGCCACCCCAACCGAGTCGACCAGCGCTAATATCCTTGTAGGCTCCGCCATGACCACAGCGCCCGTATTGCCGACCGTGGGAAAATGCGCCTGCCGAAACTGAGCGTACGGTGAACGGCATCTTGCCAGTGCCGTTGAATTGGAAGAATTGGAATTCTTCTACTTTGGAGGTGTGGCTTCACGCGGTCGAAGCGTTCGGCGGAGCAAGCATCGTCTTGGCGGTTGGTACTAGCGGAAATCCTACGAAGCTTGCTCGCTTCCATCTCGTTCAACGGCTACCTTCAACCTCCACCTACATTCCGGTAGAGTCAGCTTATTTCAATTCGGGTGCCCGAGCATCGTAACCTGACGCGGTTGCGAGGAATGCGGTGGAGTTGAATTCCCAGCTTTTTCCATTTCCCGTTGCTGCGCGGCGGGTTTCCAAGTCGCCCCAGTTTGAACGAGCGATCCGCCCGGCGTTCCGCTTATACTTTTCGCACCAATCTCGGATGTTTCTCGCGAATCTTGCATACCTTGGGAATCGCCTGCGCCTGAATATATGCCTGCATGGGATGATTTCGAGCATAGTCTTGATGGTACTGCTCGGCCGGATAGAAAGTGATCAGCGGCTCAATGGCCGTCACGATTGGCTGAGGAAAGGCCTTCGCCTCGTTCAGTGCGGCAATTTTCGCTTCGGCGGCCCGACGTTGCGCCTCATTGGCAACAAATATGGCGGAACGATATTGGGTTCCTGAGTCGGCGCCTTGGCGGTTAAGCTGCGTCGGATCGTGGGCATCGAAAAACACGTCGAGCAATTGGTCGAAAGTGATGCATCGGGGATCGTACGTAATGCGGATTGCCTCAGCATGGCCAGTGTCGCCGTCGCACACTCGCTCGTAGCGGGCCGTTTCCGCCGAGCCGCCGACGTAACCACTTTCCACATCGCCGACTCCTTCGAGCTGTTCGAAAGCGGCCTCCGTACACCAAAAGCAGCCGGCGGCGAAAATTGCGGTCGCCCTGCTCGACCTTTCCGACGCCGTTGTCCCGTCGTCGCCGGTCGTTTGCGCCGCTAGTGGGTCGGCCAGCATCGCGAGCTGGTCGCTGGGCGTGAATCTCATCGCGGTGGAATTCGTACAATACCGCAGACCAGTGGGCCGCGGGCCGTCGTCAAAAACGTGGCCTAAATGCCCGTCGCAACGGGCGCAGTTGATTTCAGTTCGCACCATGCCGTGGCTCGAATCGGAGCGCTCGACGATATTGTTCGAGGCAATCGGCTGCAAGAAGCTCGGCCAACCGGTGCCGGAATGAAACTTCGAGTCGGACGAAAACAGCGGCAATCCGCAGCCGGCGCACGCGTAAACACCATGTTGCTGATTGTCGAGAAGCGTGCCGCAAAATGGCCGATCGGTGTCGCTGCTACGCAGCACGCGATATTCTTCCGGCGTCAGCCGCTGGCGCCACTGGGCATCGCTTAATACCAGCTTCGGCGAAACGACGGGGCCAACCAAATTGCCTGCGCGGTCGAAAACATGTAATTCCACCATCGGTCACTCCTGTTGCTCGAACGAATTATAGCGGGTGCGGCAAGCTTAGAAGGTGTTTGTCAAACGCTAGCATCACCGGGCCTGGACCGGCTGGATACGATTTCGTTGGGGCAAAATCGCAATTCGAGGAGGTCAAGCCCTGAGAGCAGCATACGACAGTGATTTGACGGATGATGAATGGGAGTTCATTCGTCCCTATATTCCGTTGCATCCTCCGCGTGGAAACCTGCCCTGGATTTCCAAGCGTGCAATAGCCCAGGACTTTCGGACAGCGGCGGGGAGTTTTTACGCCGCAGTTGTCGAGGCGTATTCGGCTTCGCATTGATCGGGTGATTTGTAATTGAGCGTCTGATGCAGACGATCCTGATTGGAAAAGGTTTCGATGTATTTGAACACGCTCAGGCGCGCTGCTTCGAGATCGGGGTAGGTTTCATAGTTCGTCCACTCGTGTTTCAGTGACCAGAAGAAGCGTTCCATGACGGCGTTGTCGTAACAGCAACCGGTGCGGCTGGGAGCCGGTGTGGATTGAGTCCGCCAACCCCAATCGCTCCACGATCCCTCCAAGCCGGAGTCCCTGCGGCTCGGATTGAATTCGAACGCACTCTGCTACAGATACTTCCGAATGCGTCAGATGGTGAACCGTTCTGCTGCACAGCCCGAACGAAATATCCAATCGTCCATGCTCCCCGCTCCTCAAGAGATGCACTCCGCCAAAATTCGGCCGCCCATCGAACATGCAAATTGTGGGATGGTAAGCACGATCGGCTGACCGCCGAAAACGACGAGAAGTTGGCCGCTGCAAACCGTCGTGAAGATCTTTTCTCAATCTCTGACGATAATCGACGCTCGATCGTATGATTGGGAAAGTTGGCATCGCTCGCCGTAATTGCCCCGTCGGTTCATTACGGCAATTCCCTGATCTCAAGATCTTTAAATTCAACCTGCATTTTTGGACCGGCGTGGATTTGTAGGGCTATGATGCCTTGCTTGGCGCCTTGATCGCTCGTTTCTTGGTAATCGACGGTCGTAAAACCATTGAGCTGCAGCTTGATATGCGGGCCATCGGTGGTGATGACGTACTGGTTCCAGTCTCCTTTCTTGAAATGTGCTGCCACTTCATCCGGCTTGACATTGGCTAAAATGCCACGGCCTCGTTCTTCGTAAAGAATGCCCATGAACTGATTGTCGGCGATGTCGGCTTGATAACCTTTGACGATGTAGTCGTCCATTTGCTCGCTGCGGAATTGAATGCCACTGTTATAATTGCGGAGCTTGAATTTTGCCTTGAGCACAAAGTTCTTGTACGGCTTGGTCGTCGCAAGAAACGAGTTGTGTTTCAATTTCTTGTTGTCGGTCGAACCGACGATGACGCCATCGGCGACTTTCCACAAATCGGGATCGCCCTGCCAACCGTCGAGGTTCATGCCATTAAACAGCGGCACAAACCGAGCCTCGGGCGATGCAGATGTACGATCGGAGGCCTGGGCGGCCATCGCGACGACGGCGACCAAGCAACAACCGGCTTTGCAAAGACGTTGATGAACGAGCGACATGGAATGGGGCGACTCCGAGCAGGATTCGAGTGTCTTGAAGGGGCTGCCGACGGTATTTTAAGCGCGAACTTGGTTCCGTGCCAACCGGGGCGATCAGATGAGTTTCGACGGCTGACGGTGGTTTGCTGTCGCATCGCCGTTGCTGCTCGCGTGTCCGCCGCCGAGAGTGGCGTTCTGGCGAGGCATCCAGCGCGCTCCGGCCATTTGAGGCTCAAAACCTGGTTTGCCGGCCAGCACGGCCATTTCGTGCATTGCGCGTTTGGTGATTTCTAGCAGCACACCTGGTTCGCGTTCGCGGCCGAAGTAAGATGAAAGATCCATCGGCCGGCCGATCTTTACGCGGACCTTCGACCTCATGAATAGCGGCCCGAGGGCGGTGCCGTTGTAGGGGGCATCGAAGATGAACACGGGGATAATCGGCACGCGCGCCCGCAGGGCGACCAGTGCTGCTCCGGGCCGACCGGGCAACAAGAGTTGATCGGTGCGATTGATTCGCCCCTCGGGAAACATGCCGACGATTCCGCCTGCCTGGGCCAATCGAATCGCGCGCTTCGTCGCCGCCGTATCGATGCCACCGCGCCCGACCGGAATGACTTGCAGGGCTCGCAGCAAGGCGCCGATGTACGGCGCCTGGCAATACTCGCGCGCTACCATCCAATAAACGACGCGACGGATGCAAGTTTGGATAAACGCAGGATCAACCGAACTCCGATGGTTGGCTACGATCACCGCGCCGTGGCCGGCCTGCACAGGCAACTGGCCGATGATGCGCGTCCTCCAAATCAGGCGTGCAATCATATAATTGCACGACCAAAGGAATAATTGCTTGAGCGTCAGCGGCGATCGTTTCCACCAAACGACAAATACCAGCGCTATAATTGCAACAATCGCCAGTATGATATTGAGGGCAACGGTGGTCGACATGGAGCAGAAACTTCCGCTGGGTGACATTCGGGTAGATATCGTCCGACAGCGACACTATACTCGGATCGCTGCATTCAGGCGATGGGGGCCTTGGTAGGCAACCGAAAAGCTGCCGAAGGGAATTCCATTCGGCGAAATCGCCTTCGTTCCGTGTACGTCGGCCAAATAGTTCGCTTTCGGCAGGGCCTTTTCAGACATTATTATCATCGATATTTTTCTATCGTGTTTTCTCTTTAGCGGCGTAAATGCTCCTTGGCGTGATCAGCGATACCCACGGCCACGTCCACAATGCCCGCGCCGGTGTGCGGATGCTGGAAAGCTTCGGCGTTCAAGCCGTACTGCACTGTGGCGATGTGGGCTCGACCGCCATCGTACCGCTGTTTGCCGCGTGGCCGACGCGGTTTGTGTACGGAAACTGCGATCACGGCCAAGCATTGCAGTTGATGATTGACGACGCGGGCCAAACGTGTCACGGCCGGTTTGACTCGTTCGAGCTCGACGAAGTAAAGATCGCGCTGCTGCACGGAGACGACGACCGATTGTTGCGATGCACCATTGCGGAGGGAAAGCATCAATTGGTCTGCCACGGCCACACCCATGTGCCGCGCAATGAGCGAATCGGGTCGACCTGGGTGGTCAATCCAGGGGCTTTGTATCGAGCAGATCCGCACACGATCGCGATTGTCGATTTGAAGGCGCTGACCGCCGAGATCGTCACAGTTTGACATCTGCATGGAGTGTCAGGAAAACCGACTACGAGAAAGCATCGGAGCCGCGCCTATCGGGAAGCGATCGAGGCGTGCGCGCTTCCTACCGAGCGCGGTTCGAAAGTGCATCGGCCGGCATTTAACAAGGGATGATAGGCGCTTACGGCATCAGGCCGATTCAGGAAGTTTTCGCGCGCCGTGGCGGCTTGCACATTAAGGCCACCGTCGCAATCACCATCAACACATCGGTGTATGGTTCGGGGATGGTGATTACTTCGAAATACGGATGGAAGTCCAGATAGCTGGTGTTGTCGCTGCTGACGAAGTTTTGTCCTGTTGTGGTGGCGGGAGGAACCGTGTCGTCAAAGATCTTTAAGAGCAAACCATGATTGAGCAGGTCGGCGCGAGCCCCGCCTGTCATCATCGACGTGATGTCGAAGGCATACCACATGTCTGCAACCGGGGCGGCCACATCGACATGATTCGCGCTATAATCTCCGCCTGGGGTCGCCCAGGATGTGGTGCCGTCACTGGTGGACCAAGTGGCGCCGGCTTCGGTAAAGCTGCTCGTCAGCGGGTGCAGTTCAATGGGCCGGGACAGCGACGCAAATCCATAATTATAGACCCAAAGCTTGACGCCAGCCAAATCGCTAACGTGAATGCTAGCGAGCGCTGGCGGCAGCGCGATCAACGCATGAGTTGGTTCGGGGTCGATCCGATTGACAAATACTTTAATTCCGTTCGCACTGCCGTAGTTCGCGGTGTCGCTGCGCGCGTCGATAAAGGTGTCCTCCGTTACATGCATGACGGCAGCGCAAACGCTCGATGGGTAACAAGCCGCCAGACCGACGATGCAGATGGCGGCTCCGATTGTCCAGGATTGAACGTTCATGTTTTTCATGATCAAGACTTCCTCGATGGTTGATGGTATACGGAACTGTTGTCGTTAAGCGGACGTCAAGGCACTTTCACTGGCTCACCGCCGCTGCGCGTACTCATGGCACGCAGCGACTCCTGCGGAATGTCGTTATGGATGAACCGGACGGACCCATCCGCCAAGGCAAAGTTGGCTCCTCCAGGGTGATTGCTTCCGAAGGCGCTGAGACGCCGATCGGCATAAAATCGAAAGGCACTAACGGAACTTGCCGCAGGATTGGCCTCGGCACGGTTTTCATAGGTGGCGGGCACACGGTAGTTTAATTCGGCGAAACTGCTTAGCGTCACATCACCCAAGGCAAGATTGCCTCCCGACGCCGTCCAATATCCATATTCGCCCATCGTTTGTTCCCAGCCACGCTTGGCGAAAGAATCGAAGTTGGGGTCGTCGTGACTGCGTTCGCCGAATAGCAGGGTGGAACTCGTGCCATCCGCGATGTCCGAGATTCGCACGGCCCGTTGGTCGACCACGGGGCGAGATTTCGCGCCGACCTCGAAGAAAATACCGTCCGCTTTCAAGTCCGGAGAGTCAGGGTGGAAGGATCGAGTGCCGCCATTGCCACCGTAACTGGTCAATCCATAGCATTTCGCGCTCATCTTGTTCTGAACGGGATTGTTGGGAATGCGATCGGACGGACAAACGAGGCCTGGCAGCACCGTGGCACCGAGCACTGCGCGGTCGGCATTCGGCTGCTTCCACTGTTCGTAAAAGCTGCGATCTTCCATCTCAGGCAGCAGAAACACAAACAAGGATTGCTTTTTTGATGTCGACCGATCCACTCCTGGCGGAAACGAATTCCAAGTGGCATGGTAATGCTGGGCTGCCAAGGCCAACTGCTTCAGTTGATTGCTGCAATGCACCCGGCGCGCTGCCTCCCGCGCGGACTGCACCGCAGGAAGAAGTAATGCCACCAACACTCCGATCATCGCGATCACGACCAACACCTCGATCAATGTAAATCCGATCAATGAACGCGCGTTCATTACTTCGAGCCGAAGTCGTCGGGGTGGCGGCAAACGTGACGGCATCATCGCGGCTCCCTTGAAACTACGGCGATGTCCTGCCAGGGGCCTCAGGGGCTTGACGACCGTGCGACGACTTGTCAACCGCCTGAGGCAGCATCAGCCCATCCCCCACATAAATCAGGTATAATTTGGGCAATTCCTTGTCTTTCAGCGTGTCTTGGATCGTTCCCAAGGTTGCCAATATGACCTGCTGTCGCTCCAGACTGGCGTCGCCCACGATCGCGAGCGGCGTATCGGCAGGGTAGCGCGATTGTAGTTGCGGTAACAACTCCTTGAATTTCGCACGATGAGTAAATAGCACGAGCAGGACATTCAATCTGCCGTACTCGTCGGCATTTCCCAGGTTATCCCCAGCCGATAGCAAGATCGCTCCTCCGTTCTTGGTCACGCTTTGCCCCAGCGCCGCGTTCGCCGCGTTAAAGGAACTAAGGCCCGGTACGATGATCGGCCGCAGATCGGCGAAATCCTCCATGATCCACGACCAGGGGCAATACACCGTTGGATCGCCGGCATCCGCGAAGACAATTTTTTTCCCGCTCGCCACGAGTTCAGAAATCTGCGGCGAAAATCGTGCTGTCTCCGCGATGCTTTGCCGTGCTCGGTCGCGAACCTGCGGAGGAAGCGTCTCCATGCTTCGCCCCCGGAACCGCCCCATCAACAACGACGAAGCCACGGTGATCTTCTCCGCGGGAACGAACCGGGCCACCTCCTCCTTGAGGTAGTCAAAACAAAAGACGTGGTCGGCTTCCTTCAAGATCTTGGCTGCTCGAAGAGTCACGAGTTCCGCATCGCCAGGCCCCATGCCGACCAAATGAATGCTTCCATTGGAGCGAGCGTCTCGCGCCGCTGCGACCGAACCAATAGCGCACGGCAGGATCATCCATGCGACAATAACGTGGGCGCGAATCGCCACGATGCGGTTGATCATCATCGAAGAATCTCGCTCGGGTGCTGAGGTGCCGTGCTATTCCGAGGCTACGCGAATTTGAATGGTCGTCACTTGTCGAACCCACCGCCCATGCTGCCTGGCGTCTTCCTCGACCACCTGATACGGCCCCACGGCTTCCGGCAGTGGTTTGCCGTCGCAACGATCGGCGAGCAGAATTGTCTTGCGCGCCAGCTGGGGGGCAATCTCTGGAATCGCGAAAACTGCCCGGTACTCATCGGCTGCGCGAACGACCACATAGCAATCGGTCCAACCGGAGCACTCGGTGCCCCACGCCACGCCGGCGGCTTCGAGGATCTTTGCTAAAGGTACGCCTTCGAAGGTTCGTTGCGCGTTGCCGTTGCCCGTTGGCAGTTTCATGCGTTCTAGTTTGTCGAGCTCGTCCGCCGTGAACGTGATCGGTTTTAGCGACTTGACCTGCACGGTCAAGACAATCTGCCTCTCGCTTACTGGTGGGGAGTTCACGGCCAGCAGGGTCGCGATCGAAACGAGTTGGCTGATGAGGAAGTGCATGCGTAAGTTCCGCGGGATCCGGGTAATACCCGTTCAAACACTGCCCTGCGTTGAAGGAGTATTCCTCAAGGATAGGTATAATAATATCATCGATGTGACACTATAATAGATTACCGCGAAGCACGTCAAGCGGCTCGTTGAGGGTGAACTTGCGCGAAAAATCGGCGGACACTGCGAACCGACCACGTCGTCAGGCTAGGCTCGCTCGAGACAGGCCGCATATACTTCAGATCGATTCGGCGTGTTGAGCATGGCGACATTCCGATCCAGGCTTTTTCGACGACAAACAGCCTGGCGCGAAACTGTCCTGTCGAGCGGCCATGATTCCGGAAGCAGATGGCGTTCGACAGAAACGCCATTCGACCGGCTGGCGGCCCAGTTCAACGGGGAACTCGATGATCGAAGAACAACCGCTGCGGAACCGCGTGCGCGATCACCGTTTGGCTCGCGGCTGGTCGCAGCAGGATCTTGCCATCCGGGCAGGCGTCTCGCGTGCGGGTATCAGTGCCATTGAGCAGGGTCGGCTTGTCCCCTCGGCGGCCACGGCATTGATATTAGCCACGGTGTTTGATTGTCGCGTCGAAGACATCTTTGCGCTCGCCGGAGAACTGAGCAACCAACCCATGTGGGCATGGCAACCGCTGGGCAACTCCAGCCGCTATTGGCGTGCCGTCGTGGCCTGCAAAGAACTCCTTTATCCCGTTGAGCCGACCAACCTCGGGACCGTGCCGCACGATGGTGTGCTGGAACGAGGCGGCGTGTTGGAGCGTTGTAGCTCAGTTCCGATCAACACCTTGGTGATGGCCAGTTGCGACCCGGCCGCCGGCCTTCTGGCCAGTGAATTGCAGCGCAGCCACGGCATTCGCCTGATCGCGTTTCAACGTCCCAGCCGAACAGCGCTGACTTTGTTAGCGCAGGGTTTGATCCACGTGGCAGGTGTTCATTTGGACGCGGGCGGTCAACCGTCGCGGAACATAACCGTGGCCAGTGCCACGCTGCAATGTGGGTTAGCAATGTTGCGTGTCGCACGCTGGCAAGAAGGTTTGGCCCTTGCGTCCGATCTACGGATCAAATCGATCGAAGCGGCTTTGAAAAGCAAATTACGGTGGGTGGGACGAGAATCAGGCTCCGCGGTACGCGAGCTACTGGATGAATTGCTCGCGGGCCGAGCAGCGCCGCGCCGGATCGCGTACAGTCACCGCGGCGTGGCTGAGGCAGTACGCTGCGGATGGGCGAATGCCGGGGTCTGCCTCCGTCTGGTTTGCGAAGAGGCCGGCCTTGGTTTCGTCGGCATTCGCCAGGAGAATTACGACCTTTGCTTTCCGTTAGCATACGAAAGCGATCCGCGCATCCAGGCGCTCGTCGACGTAGTGCGGTCGGCATCATATCGCCGCGCATTAGCGGAGATACCGGGATACGACACCACCACGACCGGCGAATTACATCGAGTGTCTTGAACGCGAAAGATTCCCCAGGGTCCGCATCGAGACGATAATGAAACATGACGCAGTGATGAAAACGCCGTCAAGCCAGCCGCTTGACATCACTGTACTAATGTTCTAGGATACCACCAAGCCCCAAGCCGGGCTTGGCCGCCGCGGGCGGCCCGAAGTTCGGCAATTCAATTCCCACTTCCACGCTGCGGCATATTCCTGTGGCGGCCGGCTGTTCGCTGAGAGGCACGCTCAGCTCGGCCCCCAGCATTCGCTCGAGGGCCGATTTCATCACCGTCTGTATCACGCCGTTCAACTCGACAATCGTCGCCGCCTTGCCAGCCAGCGACTTGGCCAACTCCTCAGCCTGATCCAAAATCAACGCGTCCATGCGTCACTCTCCGGGGTTTGGGAAAACGGGGTAGTATCACATTTCCGACCGTGACACAATATTCAGGACAGGGCCGACGGCCGCGTCGAACTCCATCAGCCGCGAGATAATTGACCTACGGCAAGTCTTTGCCGGATAAATATTTGCGAATCGCTTTGTTAAGCTCGGGATGAGAGTGAGAGATCGTGTTTAACATGCTCTTGGAATTTGGATAAACCGTAACGCCGAACGATTCTTCGAGGATGTCGGCAAGACCGGAACCCGATTCAGTGAAGTCCGTTTTAGGAGCAAGCCCCGCACGACGTCGAACCACTTCTTTACGAACCTTATCGGCCTCTTGCCGACCGAGAATGTGTTGAAGCAAAACGAACATGGCCGCGGGCGAATTGACGTTGCGGAATTGGACGGGGGAATGTTCAGGCCTCATGTAGTCTTGCAATACCAGAATGCGCTCGGGGCGCTTTCCATCTTTCGTCAACGGCTCACTGACACGAAAATTTTCTACATATGGCAGCTTTCGGGCAATCAGGTTGTCGACATATTCGACAACAGATGCGCCGTTACCTTTAGGCACTCGAACGAAGGCGCTCGCCGTGATTCCCGGCTCTAACCAAGTGAGCGATTCGATGTCCGTAATGGCTAGAATCGTCGATTCATGGAGGACCGTGTCTTCGTTTTCGTGTGCCTCGCCAAAACTCAATGATTCCAGCCGTCCGTTCAACGAAGCAATCGCTTTATGCGTGGCCTCATCGATCGGTTGCGAAAAGTCGGCATGAATTACGGATAAGCGATAAATGTTGGGCAGTTTGGAAACGGTTCCAAAGAATTCTTTTGCGTTGAGCGTTGGATGACTCAGCCCTAGAGTTCGTAGGCAAGTGAGCTTCGACAATTTCTCAAATCCATCACCGGGAAAGTTGCCGGTCAACGAAAGCTGCTTGAGCTTGTCGAGCTTCGAAATATATTCCATGCCGACGTCGGAGATTGCCGGCGCCTTTTTCTCCGAAGGCAAATGCCAAGTGCCGATCTGTAGACTTTCAAGGTTCTTTCCATGAATGCTTAACTGCTTCAACAGCTCGTCGGGAATGGATTCGAACACAACATCCCGAATGCGCAGGTCGGTCACGCCAAAGATGTCGGGAAACGACTCAATCAACTCGCGAGCCTTTTGTGCGCTCTCCAAGGAAAATTCGCGGTGGATATGGTTAGGTCGATGAGCAATTGTTTTTTTGGCAACTTCCTCATGCGGAAGCCGCCGGTTCTTTCCTTGGTCGAGTTCGAGTGCAGCGACCGCGGCCTCACTGGCAGCAATGGCATTTTCCTTTTCAGACTGTTGCAATTCCCCCGCGCTACTTTTCGGCGAACTTCCATCCAGGAGGCATGCTACCCCGACTCCCGCGAGAAGGAGAGCGACAGAGCACTGATTGCAAAATCCGGGCATAAAGACACTGTGCATAAGTCGCCTAGCCGACGGGCAAATTGAATCCGAACAGCGCGTTTTATTCGCCCGTCGGGAGTGCCTGCGAAATATTTTTGGGAAGCACGATCCCCTCCATGCGGCCGTGCTTGTAGTTCCATGTCGATTTAATCTGCTCGAACGTTAGTCCTTGGCTTGCTTGCGATTGAAACGGAACAAAATTGGCATTGGTAATGACAGCATTAGAAAAGTTGGCTTTATCAAATTTGCATTTACAGAAAGTCGATCCTGTTAAATTCATTCCTGAAAAGTCGCATTCCGATAGATCAACTGATTTCAGATAAACATCCGTGAGATTGCCGTCGTGATAACTCTTGGTCGAAACAAATTGTGTTTTATTGACACCTCCGGTTAGCATGCATCCGTTGATCATCGCACCCGTGAGGATCACATCCCGTTCGAAAAATTGTCCTGGAAGCTTCGATCCGCGCAGATCGATCGAGGAAAAGTCGCAATGCCCTGTGATGCCGTCTGTGAGTGAAGCTCCTTGAACCTCGATTTCAAGTCTGCGTCTCTTGAAGCTGGCCGTCGATGAAAGCTGTTCGAACGCAATTTGACAATTTAAAAATCGGGTGTTTTGCAAACGAGCATTTCTAAAATTGCAGTGAGCGAAATCTCCGTCAATGAACAGCGCGTTTTCGAGATCGGCGTCCTGAAAGTTAAGAGAGAAACTCGTTCTAGTGTTCCCAATTACACACCGCCTGAGATTTTTGCTCTTGTACGATCGTGTCGACGCCAACTGCTCCGATGACAATCGAAGGACCGACTGAAATCGCTCATTCCACCAACCAACGCCGTTAACGACGGCATCCGTGAAATCGGTTCGCTCCAGCTTGCATTCGTCGATGTACGCGCCCTCAAGTATTGCGCCCCGAAACGATGCGTTCGTAAGGTCACAATCATGAATGCGCACCCCATCCAAATTGCAGCTGTCGAAGACCGCGCCTGTTAGATTCTGTCCAACGAATTCAGAGCCTCGCAAGTTTTTCCCAACGGCATTCATCCCAGGGCCGACAGACATATCTTGGACTTGTGGACCGAGAACGACTCGTGGCGACTCCGTATCGGCCTGGATACTCTGCGGCGCAAGAATAAACAGGACGGCTGATAACGATGGCATCAACCGAGCGCTTCTAAATATAAGCATTCTATGTTTCTTTTAATGAGGAATTTAATTACAGCTCACCTCAGCACTAGTAAACTTCACACCGCTGCCCCAATGGCTTTGCAGGTAGAGTTTGCCGGGATCCATTTTGTTCAGGTCGCCTCTTTGCACGTTTGCAAATGTATCAGTATGTCCATCGATCGTGACCGTTAACGTGTAGGGTCCTCCGGGAGTTGTGCCTCGAGTGACCTCGATAATCATGGTCTGGCCGCCCTGCGGAGCGTTTGTTAATCGCTGCATGAATGTTTGGCCAGCATACGTTTCGCCCACTCCCATATTCAAGTGTTCATTGTTCGTATTATAGGGAATGCCGCTAATCAATGCGCTCACTTGCTCCGCTTCCCAATCCGCGCCCCCGTGATCGAGGTTTACCGTGCCAGGGGTGTTGACATTGTGACCGGCATCAAGATTCACTGTCTCTACCGCGCCATCGATCGTTTCAGAGCTTCCTCCATTAATTGAATCGAGCAAAGCGGCGGTGTCATAAATTTGAATTTCTGCCATGTTTTCGATTTTGATTCCGCTATTGTGGAAAAATCCTTCTTTGTAAAGATTCGGCTTCGTCGGATGCTGTACGTCGACATAGTCTCCGGTGGTAATATTAGGGCTTTGCTCAAACTCATACGTCACTTCAATACGCACTGTTTCGCCTGTCCAACCTTCAGACCCCATTCCTGCCAATGCATACAGGTCCAGCGTGGCATCGCTGTTTTGATTGGGTGTTCCCTCCCAGCGCCCTGCTGTTGTTTGGCTTTCCTGAGGGTATTCCGTTCTTATATACCCGAAATTGCTGCCGCCTGCCCGTTTTTCGACGATAATGTCGGTCAGCGATTTGCTGATGAACCACCCCTCGGGCAAGACAAACCCATTCCAGTGCGTGGATGGCGCTTCCGGATCCCATTCAGCAGAGGCATCTTGGTTTGGCCAAACCATGGATTCCACATTAATGCTTACTGTATCGCTGGCTATCGTAGTTCCGCCGCCGGTTCGCAACTGCCAATAAACATTG
>JADZDJ010000104.1 GCA_020851115.1 Pirellulales bacterium | reverse complement strand
TCGTCCTCCCAACCCGGCGCGAACATCGCCATCGCGATTAGCTTGTCATCATCCAGAGCCTCCTCCAGCATCGCTCGATAACGTGGCTCATAAATATGCAGCGGCTGCAGCACATGCGGAAACATTACCAAATTCGGCAGTGGAAACAGCCTTGCGGTACCAGCAAATGTTTCGGGCGAAAAGTGAAAATTGTCTTGCGACATGGTCAATCAACATCGCCTTTTAGACAGGGAAACGATTTTTTTCGCCCTAAACAACCTAGATGAATCCAGGCCAAACCCCATGATCGAGCTTGGATGGCTGGTGCCAATGAGCGGATTTTTCGATTTTTCCATCTTTGATTGATCCCCAAAATTTGTGTTCATCCGTGTTACAGGGACGCTGCCATCCAGCTTTTTTCTGCATTGGTGTGTTTGCGCGGTTATTTCGCTGGCGGGTTCAATTGGATTTCTGGGATCAAGTCCGCCTTCAGATCAATCCGCGGAAATCCCTCGGTGTTGCTGGCGGCAACTTCTACGAAGCAGCGGTCGAACTCGGCAAGGAACGCATTTAAATCGAGGCCGATGTGTTTGGGTCGGTAGGCATCCAAATACCCACGCGCACTGTAATAGAGCTTCTTGGCTCCCCGGATATTGCCATTTCCGAAATGAAACAGCGCCACGGCGGCTTGTATCAGGCCCTGATAAAACTTCCGCGACGGACCGCGATACTCGGTCCATAATTCCTCCCAAGCCTCATGGCTCTCGAAGAAATCACGCTCATTGAAGTACGTGATCCCCTGCAGGTAGAGCAGGTCATACTCCGTCTGTTCGCTGGCTAAGTGCTCGCTCATGCCGACCTTGTTGCACGAGTTTTTCACCGTGCCTTGTAACGCGGATCCCATTTCCGAACTGCACTCGCGAGAACGCAGGAGTCATCCAACCGCTTCCCTGCCCGCGCGGCTCCAAATAGGAATCGCGCCATGCTTGGCGTACTGCGTGTTGCAATGAAACTCGAACAATTATACGCAATGTCTACTGGCGAGTGATGCCTGGTAGTAGACTTTGTTGTCGCTGGTGGGTAGATTGACCGCAAGTGTCCGGCCGCAGTGCGGCGGCGCCTCGGCTTAACTTTGCCGGTGCTCCGCGTGGCGCGGCCGCGTCGTACAATCGTGCAATTTTGCCCGTTGGTCGACGATTCGGGGGCGACATGGAAGTTATTATTTCAGCGCGTCGTTCCAATGGCTCGCGCCATCTACCGCGAGGCTTTACGGTCGTCGAACTGTTGGTCGTCATTGCCGTGATTGGCATCTTAATCGCGCTGTTGCTGCCAGCGGTGCAATCGGCGCGGGCGGCGGCCAGACGCACACAATGTGCAAATAACCTGAAGCAAATCGGCTTAGGGATGCACAACTACGTGGGTGTAAGAAAGTCGTTCCCTCCCGGCCAGCTTGAACAGACTCATCTTGGTTGTCCCACTGGGACTGCCGGTTGTAAGGTTGTGGCCTGGAATGCCTTCTTTCTCGATTGGATTGAAGAAGCAGCGATCGCTCATTTGCTACGCTTCAAGCATCCGCTAGCGGATGCGGAAAATCGCGAGGCGACAGCGATCAAGATTCCCGTTTACCTCTGTCCGAGCACATCAAAACGCCACTTCTCGCGCGGCAACGACGATCGCATCGTTGACCTGAATGGTAATGGAATTTGGGACAGACTAAGCGGTGAAGGAATGGCATGCCTCGACTATTCGGGCATCGATGGCACGACCCAAAATCTGGATTTCAAGAATTTGGCAACTGGTCAGCCATATCCTGAGTTTGTCAATTACACCGGGACGACGGTCAAGGGCATCTGCTACAACGGTGTCCTGATAGGTTCGCAATCGAAGCTAGAACATCGCTCTATCCGGGTGCGGCAAATCTGCGATGGTATGTCGCACACGATCAATGTTGGCGAAATCGCGGGTCGGGGAATTTCCGGCGGCGCGTTCCGCGGCGTTTGGGCCGGTGGCCAGAACGTCAGCCATATTCCCAGCGAAAAGAAAGTCAACGGTCAATTTGTCGCGCACATCAATCCCGATCCAGCGCAGGGCGGTGTTTGGGAAGACGCCGCGGCATCGCTCTATTCTGGTCATCCAGCAGGCGCGCAAGTGCTGCTGTGTGACGGGTCGGCGCAATTTCTTTCGGAAACAATCGATCGCGCAATTCTGCTCGCGTTGGCTTCGCGCAATGGCGGCGAAATCATTCCCAATGATTGATCGGAATACGAATTTGTTTGATCGCGAATGGTTGTGATCGAGTTTCGACGAAGCCGTAGGCAGCTCGAAGCTCGAATACGCAACGAATCAGGCCTGAGTGACGTTCAGGCCGTCAGCACACAGTGGTCTCGCTAGAAATTCTCTTTGAGGCCAAAGCGATGATAGCGGACGTTGCGGGGATTCATCGTGTGCCCCCAACTAATGGAGTCGATCGTACAATCGAGCGCAGCGGCAATGCGTTCGCGCTCGACGGGGCTAGGAGTCCAGCGGCCGTCGACAATGGCTGCGACGCGTTCCAGCGAAAGTCCGGCTTTGTCGGCAAGGTCTTTCATCGACAGGCCGGATTGCTCGAGGAGTAAGTCGATCGTACTCATGGCGTCAGGGCGGAAGTTCGATACTGGATAATCTGGTTAGCATCCAGTATCGACCATCGAGCATCTAGCAGCGACTTGTGAGCCTGTCGCGGCTGTTGTAGTCTACGGGTTTAGACTGCACCGGTTGCGAATGCTGAAAGTTAAACATGTCCGAACCATATTTTCAAACTCAGTTTGCCGAGCGGATTGGCGGGGCCAATTATAGCAAAGGGACTGAGATTTATAAGTTTGAGAAGATCAAACGAGCGAAGCGCAAGGCACTGGCGGAACATCCAGCACGTGGGCTAGTCGATTTTGGCATCGGCGAGAATGACGAAATGGCCCCCGAGAGCGTCCGGGCGGTCATGGCCCGGGAGATCAACCAGCCGGCGAACCGCGGTTACTCGGACAACGGAATCGCCGAATACAAGGAAGCGGCGGCGCGGTTCATGGAGCGGAACTTTGGCGTAAAGCTGGACCCGGCGACCGAGGTGAATCACTGCATCGGGTCGAAGACAGCGCTGGCAATGATTCCCGCGGCGTTCATCAATCCCGGCGATGTGACTCTCATGACCGTGCCAGGCTACCCGGTGGCCGGCACGCACACGAAGTATTACGCCGGCACAGTGCATCGGCTGCCGCTGTTGGAGCAAAACGATTTCTTCCCCGATCTGGCGTCGATTCCGGCCGACGTGCTGGAGCAGGCAAAGTTGCTGGTGCTGAACTATCCGAACAGCCCGACCGGCAAAACGGCGACGCCCGATTTTTATAAGCGGGTGATCGAGTTTGCCTTGCAGAACAAAGTGGTGGTGATTCAGGACGCGGCACATTCGATGCTTAGCTACGACCGGCCGCCGACAAGTTTCTTGAGCGTGCCTGGAGCGAAAGAAGTTGGCGTGGAAATCCATTCGATGTCGAAGGGGTTTCACATGATCGGCTGGCGGCTCGGCTGGGTCTGTGGCCACGAGCGGATTGTGCGGGCATTTGCGGACATCAAGGACAACTGCGATTCGGGGCAGTTTATTGCGATTCAAAGAGCAGCAGCAGCGGCGCTCGATGATGTGTCGATTCCGCAACAAGTTCGCACCAAGTACGAGCGGCGGCTGAAGAAGCTGGTCGAAGTGCTGTCGCGCTGCGGTTTTACCTGCAAAATGCCGGGCGGAACGTATTTTTTGTATTCACGGTCGCCGATCGGGCTGGCCGGCGGTGAAATTTTTGAAAATGCTGAATCGTGCAGCCAATACCTCATTAACGAGCATTCGATTGTCACGGTCCCCTGGGACGATGCTGGGGCGTATCTGCGATTTTCCGTCACGTACGAGGCCGCGGATGAGAAGGCGGAAGATGCGTTAATGGCGGAAACTGAACGTCGGCTGAAAGAGATCAACCCGGTGTTTTAGCAAGAAGCGCCGGACAAATGCACTTCTCGCGCTCCGCCGTGAGGAACCGAGACGCTGGACGCGACATGGATCGACCGGAGACGGCTATTTAGTCGTCCTGATTTGCGGCAAATTAGAACCGCCAACGGCTTCAACTTCACGGCGGAGCGCGAAGTGTACTTCTGGAACGCAAGAGAGCAGAGATGACTGTCAAACGATGCATGTTCGTTGCCGCATTGCTAATGCTACCGTTTGCCTCAGGCTGCGGTGGCGGAAAATCGAACGATCGCGGCGCGGGCGGTGGGATTTCGATTCAACAGCTCTATACGCAAGCAATGGCCGACAACAATCCGCCGACGCGAGCCCGAAAGCTCGTGCGCGTCGGCGAGCAGCAGTTTCGGGCCGGCGACATGTCAGGCGCCGACACATCTTATCGCGAAGCGGCCAAGGCGATCGACGAAATCAAAGATCCGTACCTGCGCGCCAGCGCCGAAACCGTGCTGGCTGGCGCTTATGCTCGATCGAGTGGCCAAACAGACGCCGAACGGCTGTTAAAAAGCGCCGCGGCGCTCGTCGCAAACGCGGAATCGGCCGATAACAAAGTCGAACTGCTGAGTAACATCGCCGGAGTCTACGCGGTCAATCTTCGCCAGCCCGGCAATGCGTCCGCCAAACTCCAGGACGCCGAAAAGCTGGCCGGCGATATCGTGGCTCCCAGCGATCGACTGACCGCGCTGGCCGCCATTATCCGTGGGTATGCAAAAGCAAAAAAAACGGCCGATGTCGATCGACTTGTGGAGACGGCCGGCGAATTGGCCGACGGCATTCAAGATCCCGCAAAGAAGGCCGATGCCTTGTCGGCCTTTGGTCGAGCGCTCGTGGACGCCGATCGCAAGAAGCAGGGCGTCTCCCGGCTAGCCGCCGCCGCTGAAGCCGCTAATAAAATCGACGTCACCTACGGCAAAGTCTATGCGCTGGCCAGCATTGCCGAGCAATATGCGCATGCTGGCGACGCGGCAAAGGCTCGGGCATTGTTGTCCGAGTGTGAGGAGCTGTCGAAAAACATCTCCGAGATCGATCTGCGGGCAGACGCCCAGGAGAAAGTGCGGCAAGTCGCGGCTTCGCTGAAAAAGTCGTAATGGCCGAATTTCGGCTCGCCAAGGTTTCACACGAAAATCTACGGCTGTCAGAGAGGCATTCTTGCGGTAGAATTAACGGTGCGGAGCGATTTCGTCCGCGTTTGCTGAAGGCATGCTTCCGCGGCGCAGCCGCATCAACTCGCCCTGTCAGCGAGGGCGGCTTGCGAGTGGGCGAACTACCCTTTGCTACCACGTTTGCGCGTCAGTTTAGGATGCCATTCACTTCCACCAGATCAATTCAAATGACTATCGTTCAAAACCGTACTGTTGAATTGCTTGGCCGCGAGGCCGAGGGGCTGCTCAGTTACAAATGCCGCGGGTTCGCGGCTTCGAGCCTTCACCTGCCGGGGCCTGATTTTATTGACCGGGCCGTCGCAGGAAGCGATCGGCATCCCAACGTGTTGCGAAATTTTCAATCGATATTGAATCACGGTCGCTTGGCCGGCACCGGTTATGTATCGATTCTGCCCGTGGATCAAGGCATTGAACATTCGGCTGGCGCAAGTTTTGCACCCAATCCGATTTATTTCGATCCGGCGGCGATTGTGAAATTGGCCATCGAGGGGGGCTGCAATTGCGTCGCCAGCACACTCGGCGTGCTCGGCGCAGTTAGCCGCAAATATGCCCATAAGATCCCGTTGATGATGAAGATCAACCATAACGAGTTTTTGAGTTACCCAAACTCGTACGACCAAATCATGTTTGCCCGTGTCAAACAGGCGTTCGACATGGGGGCCGTGGCCGTCGGGGCGACGATCTATTTCGGCAGCGAAGAGAGCCACCGGCAAATTCAAGAAGTGAGCCTGGCGTTCCAGCAGGCGCACGACCTGGGTATGGTTTGCGTACTGTGGTGCTACTTGCGGAATAGCGCGTTCAAGAAAGACGGGGTCGATTATCATACGGCGGCCGATTTGACGGCCCAGGCGAATCACTTGGGTGTGACGATTCAGGCCGACATTATTAAACAAAAACTGCCGACCACGAACGGCGGCTTCGAGACGCTAAAATTCGGCAAGACCGACCCGCGTGTCTATAGTGAACTGACGCCGGGGAATCATCCGATCGAATTGACCCGGTATCAAGTCGCCAATTGTTATCTCGGACGCTCGCCGCTGATCAACTCCGGCGGTGAAAGCAACGGCGCGACCGACTTGGCCGAAGCGGTGCGGACGGCGGTGATCAACAAACGCGCCGGTGGAGCAGGATTGATTTCAGGACGGAAAGCATTTCAAAAGCCGGTGAATGACGGCGTGACGCTGCTGCATGCGATTCAGGATGTGTATTTGGATGAAAGTATTACGGTAGCCTAATCAAGCAGAATTGCCTGATAGTCTGGTTGCCTGGCGCCAGACAGCAGATTGCTACGCTTCAAATGACTAGGCATCAGCACACAAGACACCAGGCACTCCGGAGAACTTAGCATGAACTTGCTCGAACAACTGAAGTCCATGACCGTTGTTGTAGCCGATACTGGCGACTTCGACTCGATCGCCAAGTATGCGCCGCGCGATGCCACGACGAATCCATCGCTCATTTTTCAAGCCGCGCAGATGCCACAGTACCAACGGCTGATCGACGACGCGATCGAGGCGACTCAGTCGGACGGTGGTAGTAAACAGCAGAAATTGGCTGCTCTCGTGGATCGACTGTTTGTCGATTTCGGGAAGGAGATTTTGAAGATCATTCCCGGCCGCGTTTCGACGGAAGTCGATGCCCGACTGTCGTTCGACGGTGAAGCGACCATGAACCGTGCCCGCGGAATCATCAAGCTCTACGAAGCAGCCGGCGTCGAGCGCCAGCGAATTTTGATTAAGATCGCCAGTACCTGGGAAGGAATTCGCGCGGCCGCAAAGCTTGAAAAAGAGGGCATTCACTGCAATCTCACGCTGCTGTTCAGTTTTCCACAAGCGGTGGCCTGTGCCGAAGCTGGCGTGACGCTGATTTCGCCATTCGTTGGGAGGATCTTGGATTGGTACAAAAAAGCCCGTGCTGTTGAGTCGATTCCGGCTGCGGAAGATCCTGGAGTGCAATCGGTGACGCACATCTATAACTACTTCAAGAAGTTCGGCTACCAAACGGAAATCATGGGTGCCAGCTTCCGCAACATTGGTGAGATTACCGAACTGGCCGGTTGCGATTTGCTGACGATCTCGCCGAAGCTGCTCGAAGAACTACAATCGGCCAACGGCCAGCTAGCGCGGAAGCTCGATCCAGCGATTGCTAAGCAGCAGAAGCTGGAAAAAGTCTCGTTAGACGAAAAAACGTTCCGCTGGATGCTGAATGAAGACGCGATGGCCACCGAGAAGTTGGCCGAGGGAATTCGACACTTTAGCGCGGATTTAGTAAAGCTAGAAAAAGCGCTGCAGCAGCGAACGACTTCGGCGGTTGGCGCAACGTGAGCGAATTCGGCTCAAGAATCAACCAGACATGCCATTCTGGAGCCATCAACCATGGTGCCTTTGCTCCATGCCGTAAGACTTTGGATGTTACATGGTGGGGACCGAATGCGGGCCTTCGCTACGATCCCAGCCCAAACGATCGGCTGTTTCTCGTATCGGAATCGGCATCTCTACGCCAAAAACCGACGCACTAAGGCGAGGTGATTGACAATCACCTCCACTGCCGGAAACAATCAATACCTTCCGGTAAAGAAACTCATTTTCTCCGTATGACGAGAAGGGAAGGCACTGCCATGGCCCAAGCGACGCTTCGTGTGAAAAAGCCTGCCGTGCCGCGAATTCGGCAGACCAAGTTGTTGATCAACAACAAATGGGTCGAGCCAACCGGTGGAAAATACTTTGAAACGCTCAACCCGGCCACCGGCAAAATCATTGCCGAAGTCGCCGAGGCCAGCCCGGCCGATATCGATAAGGCGGTGAAGGCGGCGCGGGCGGCACTGGAGACCGGGCCATGGAAGACAATGAAGCCGTCGGAGCGCGGACGGCTCATGGATCGACTCGCCGATTTGGTGGAAGAAAGCGCCAGTGAACTGGCGGCGCTCGAATCGTTCAACTCGGGAAAAATCATCACCGACTCGCGGAACGATGTGGCTGGCGTCGTGCAATGGTTCCGCTATTACGCCGGCTGGGCCGATAAGATCGAAGGTCGCACGCTGCCGGTAGGCAAGCCGTTCTACTCCTACACGCTGCGTCAGCCGATCGGCGTGGTCGGACAGATTATTCCCTGGAATTTTCCGCTGATGATGCTGGCCTGGAAATGGGGACCGGCGCTGGCGTGCGGCAACACGATTGTGATGAAGCCTGCCGAACAAACGCCGCTGACGGCGCTGCGGATGGGCGAGTTGGCCATCGAAGCCGGTTTCCCGCCGGGGGTGATCAATCTTCTCAATGGCTTGGGCGAGACGACCGGCAATGCGTTGGTCGTGCATCCGGACGTCAACAAGATCGCCTTCACGGGGCACGTCGATACGGCGAAGATCATCCAGAGAAATGCCGCCGATACTCTCAAGCGTTGCACCTTCGAACTTGGCGGCAAAAGCCCGAATGTGATTTTTGGCGATGTCGATATCGAACAGGCCGTCGACGGCGCGTTGCAGGCGATTTACTTTCACGCCGGGCAGTGCTGCGTGGCAGGCAGCCGGCTGTTTGTCGAGAAATCGATCAAGCATGAGTTCGTCGAGCGCTTTGCCGAGAAGGCCAAGCGCCGCCGCGTCGGCGATCCGCTTGATCCGAAGACCGAGCAAGGACCGCAGGTTTCGCAGGAGCAAATGGATAAGATTCTCAATTTTGTGGAACTTGGTGAAAAACAAGGGGCCGATTTGGTGGTCGGCGGCGAACGGCACGGCAATAAAGGGTTTTTCGTTGAGCCGACCGTGTTTGATAACGTCAAGGACGACATGACCATCGCCCGCGACGAGATCTTCGGGCCGGTTGTCAGCATTTTGTCATTTAAGGATTACGACGAGATGATCGCTCGGGCGAACAAGACGTACTACGGCCTGGCGGCAGGCGTTTTCACGAACGATTTGAGCGTCGCCCATCGCTATGCCGCCGACGTGCAAGCCGGCACCGTCTGGGTGAACTGCTATGGCGTCGTAACGCCATCGACTCCGTTTGGAGGCTACAAAATGTCGGGCATCGGGCGCGAAAACGGGGAAGCGGTGCTCGAGCATTACAGCGAGACGAAGACGGTGACCATGAAGCTGCGCGACTGAGCGCTGCGAATGCCGTCGCCGGCATTCGCGTGGCGCGTGAATGACAAAGCGTAGAATGAGGTTCTCGCGCTGGAATTAGGGCAAGAGCACGACGAAGAAAACGATTAGGAATTTTTCTCCTATATCTTTCCCCTCGCGTTTGCTCCTAATCTTCATCCCCGTCATCTTCCCATTCCGAATGCTTGTCGGAGTTGCTTACTCATCCGCGGGAGTTGGCGCTCCGAAGCTTGCGTCCATTGATGGCACAGCTTGTGGCTGTGCCGCTGCGCCAACATTCTCGGACGCAATCAACATGGGAAGCGCGTTCGATACCAGCCGGTCACCCCAATGTCGGGCTACAGATTACGAACCGAGCAGTAGGCTCAGCCACAATACGATGGGGACGTTCGTCGTGGGATGGTGGAGGAAAAAGGTGGAGCGGGAAGATTCAAAGAAAGTGCCGGGAACCGATTCGTGATCTGCGATAGCCTCATCCTTACGGGCAGCGGCGGCAACGGCGGAGGCGTAGCCTAGGCCAGCGAGCCACGCAGGCCAGCCATCGAGCTCCGAAAACATTCCTTGGTGGTGGCCCACCTGGTCCTGGCCCAGGGAAGGCAACGGCCATGTCAAGCGACCAAGGCAAGTTTGACATTGTCCCCACGGAGTCCGAGGCCACCGGCACGGCTGGAAACTTTCCTCACGGAAGCCGAGCGATCCCCGCGACATCCGCCGCGGTCGTGGCGACAGATCGGCCAGCGCAGGCGAGAGGCCCACCGGCGGGAGTGCCGGGAACGCTACGGATTCTGTGTTGGGTCAAAAAGTTGCAATTTCCGCGCAGCCCGGCTAGCATGGACCCGTACGTCAGGCGATGAGCCTGGGAACTGGCGAGACGCCGGCGTTTCGTTGCGCTAGTCCAAGCGAGCGCGAATGCTGGCATGCATCGAGGAAATTACGAAGAAGATCTGATCTCGCGTATAGCTATCACAAGAGATCAAAGCCTAGGGTGTAGTTATCTTTTTCACCCATTTCTTCAGACAAGGCAGTAAGCTCTCCCCCAATCCAAAGCACAGATATAGCTTACAGTCGTGGTCTGCAAGGACCTGAGGTGAAGTTCTCCCCAAAGAAACCCCTCAATTCAGGAATGACACTCTCCCCATGAGCACCAGAAAGAATTTGTGTGTCGAGTCGTTGGAAGATCGTCGGATGTTGGCCATCGTCATTGCTGGCGAGAACTACAATCCCCCCGGCCCCGGCGCCGAATTCGGCTATGTCGCGCCGCCGCAGTCTGGCTTTTCGCCCATCGCGCTGCCCAACGGCATTACCCCGCCGGGCGCCGCCGAGCTGTCGCCGCCCCCAGGTGGCGAGCTGCCTCCGGGCATGCCCCAGTTCTCCGGCTTCGCGCAGACCAACGCCTCGGCTCTTGCTGTCGGCTGGATGTACACGCACCAGGATGCGGTCGGCGATGTGACGGAGTCCATCGGCGCCAACAAGTACAACGTGACGTTGGATGTCCGCCAGGGCGCGGACTTCTTCCAATACGGCGTCGCTGAAACCGCAGCCGAGATCGCGGCCCGCTACGTGGTGCGCGACGGCGCCCACAGCGAGATCCTGGCCTCCTACGAACGGACCGGCCCGCTCGACGGCGGGTTGGTCTACGCCCAGTTCGACCACGATCTGCTCACGGCGATGGCGGTCCACTCGGAAATCGCCGGCGTGGACAGCGTGTGGGGCTACCCTGAACTGGCTGGTTCCTCGCTGTTCGCGGCCATCGGTGCCGACGCAGCGCCCGGCCTCGGCTCGCTCGACGACCTGGCGGCGCTCGACGCGCTGGTGAGCGCGCACCTGTCGGGCCCGGCCAGCGCCCAGGCGCTGGAGAGCTTCCGCGGCGCGGTGGATGAATACTTTTCGCTGGCTGTGCCGGAACCCTCAGCGCTCATGCTGGCGGCGGCGGCCCTGCCGTTCGTCGTGGGATGGTGGAGGAAAAAGGTGGAGCAGGAAGATTCAAAGAAAGTGCCGGGAACCGATTCGTGATCTGCGATAGCCTCATCCTTACGGGCAGCGGCGGCAACGGCGGAGGCGTAGCCTAGGAGTCTGTCCGGGAACTGAAGACGACAGTCAATTCGATCCAGACGGGTGAGGTGGTGGTAGCGCGCGAGCGGTTGCGAGGCAAATGAGTGGCGCAAATGCCTCGGAGTCTGGGGAAAGGAG
>JADZDJ010000103.1 GCA_020851115.1 Pirellulales bacterium | reverse complement strand
GGTTAGGACGAGGGAAGCCCAGATCTTCGTGGCGGTCAAATCGCAGGGCCAGCGCGTACTTTTGGATATGACTGGAGAATATGCGGTATTCCAAACTTTCACAGGTCTCAATTGCAATGGATGACCATACCGTGTATGGCAATCCTGGAAATGTACATCGCACATACCAAATTGCCGTCCTTTCGCAATTGAAGTTGCGTGGATTGGGTAACTGCCTATTTCCTCTAAAGTTAGCGCTGGCCCTGATGCTCCACCGCCTCTGCCGGCCGCCCAGCCGACCACACCGATGCTAGCAATTAAGAAACACCCTCTAAATTCTACAAGGCCACGTTCCACATCCCGTGGAAAATTGCACAGCACGTCCAGGCTGACGGTCACTTCGTACAAAAAAAACTATTTTTGCTTACAAGACATTTCTTAATTCCGCGTTGATGATGATCGAATAGTTACAAACTCTTCGTCCTTCGGTGGGGATTGATTGCGGGTTGGTGATCTCTCGACTGCGGCGGTTCTTTCCTGTGACTGCGTGGTGCATGCGCAAACCAAACGGGATAAATCGTGCGGTGTGTCGGTAGTGGTTGCAGCAGGTTCGGGCAGCAGCACCTCTGATTCGTTGGCCAATGTTCCGGAGCCCGGCAGCATATTGATCGTTGCATCGGTCGTATTCGTCTGGGCATCCAGCAAAGGCCGAGCCAATTATTTTTTCACGATACACAGTTTGGCAAGGAGTTGTTGAGTTTTTCGGGCGCAAGGTGCACCTGATTGGTATTTCTACACCGACGGACCCAAGACCGAAGCAAAGACCGACTGGAGGACATTTCTGTATGGCAAGCCGAACAGGCCGTTTGACGAGGACCTCCATCGATCCTGTATGGGCTACTATGATTTCTCCACCGGCCCGACCGCCGGGTGGATGGCCCATTTCATCAATTTGGTCCATGCGGTCACCGACGTGGCTGTCCGCACTCGGCCATTGCATGGGGCGGCAGGTACGCTCCCAACACACACCCACGATGCAACGCGCCAGAAAAGTCTGCGTCTAAGTTCGTCACGCACGTCGACTGTGAGCACGACACCGACAACAAGCGTGCCAGGTGCGAGAAAGGAACATTATAATGTCACTGTGGCCACGATCCTGGTACTCCGATAATCTCCAGTGCAGGAGTGAACGATGATATTCCGCAACAGAAGCTGTTCGAAGAAGGCCCGCCCTATCCCGGCGCCGCTCACACCCAGGATTGGGCCGCGGCGACTCGCAACCCTGCGAACTCGGTCGCTTACCTGCAGTTGGGCTGCCAGCAGGGTGTTGCCATTGCCCTGGGCGATGCGGCTTATCGGTTCGGGCGGAAAGTGGTGTTCGATGCCCAGGCACGTACGATCAAACCAGCATAAGCCCGCGAGTCCCGCCACGGGCGTTTCGGGCTCTCAGCGCATGCGGCTGCATGCTCGACTGATTTTCACGGCGACGTTGGTGCTGTCCGCTTTTTTATGCACGCTCAGCCGTGGGGAGGATGGCGGTTTTCGGGCGGAACGGCTCAGCGATGGGGTCATGGTGACATTCGATGGCAAGCCGGTTCTTGAATATCGATCCGCCAAGGACGCGTACAAGCCTTATGTGTCGAAACTCCACACGCCCTCGGGCGTCCAACTGCTGGTAGATTCTCCGCCCGATCATGTGCATCATCACGGCCTGATGTTCGGGCTGAGCGTGAACGATGTGGACTTCTGGCAGGAAAGGTCCGGCGTCGATGGATTGCCGTCCATTGGTCGCCAACGGGGCGACGATCTGCAGTGCCATGTCGAATCGCGGGATGAAGGCCCGCAGAAATTCGTCGTTACACAGGTGGTGGATTGGCTCGGTCGTGAAAACCGCCCGCTCGTGCATGAACGCCGCAATCTCACTGGCTGGCATGAGAAAAGCGCAAAATGCTTGTTGTTGACTTGGTCCAGTCAATTGTCACCTGCCGATAGCCGAGAGTCGATTGCGCTCCGCGGCGAGCGCTATGTCGGACTCGGTATGCGATTTTCGCAAGTAATGCCTCAAGCCGGTACGTTTCTCTTTGCCAACGATCGCAGTGCCGAGCCAAAAGATAGAAACGAAAACCTGATCCGCGCCAGTTGGTGCGCCTATGTAGCGCAAGGAAGCGGTGCTGGCGCGACCGTGGCTATGTTCGGCAATCCTGCGAATCGTCGACACCCAACACTCTGGTTCTCGATGGTTGAGCCATTCTCCTATCTTTCTGCAACACTCGACCTGCATAATCACGAGCTTCCATTACGATCGGAGAAATCATTCGAGCTGACTTACGGCATGGCGGTAGCCGATGGAGTACTCGGGCACGGGGAGATCCAGCGGCTGTACCAGGATTGGTTACAACAAGACTGACAGAGTACTCCGGTGGCGTTACCGGAAGAACATGGTGGAGAGCTGCTCGTTAATCGCGAAGCAGTTTATCGTGAATGATTGCGACTAAGAGAGAGCGCATGAAACAAGCTCATGCTGATCTTGATGGCCGCCGCGCTGGCCCAACCGCAGGCGGTGCATGACTTTTGTCGCGACATCGCCGTGCTGGCCATGCCGGTGCCGGCCGGCCAGGCCCGCATTAAAGATGTCGAAGGCAAAGCGTCGTTGAGATATAACCAATAGTTGTGGATTGGAGAGGTTGAAGAGGCGGCGGCTCGGGGGTGAAATGATTGTGTTACTTCATCATCTAACCCTCGCAGGAGCCAACTGCCATGTTGGAAGAAGACGTAGATCCAGGTTACGATCAGTCCCCTTTTTTGATAATGGTGCCAGTATGACCCAATCAGGTGAAACAGATCGGCGTTCGTTTATGCAACTCGCAGCAGCATCTGGGGCATCCGCCTTATTCGCCGCGCACAGCGCTGCCTCGGCGGAGCCCCCACGAAGTGCCAATGAGCGCATCGGAGTTGGTTTCATTGGCACCGGCAGCCGCAGCCGTGCGCATCAAGACATCGTGTTGAAGTTCAAAGAACAGGGGATCGCCGAGCCTGTGGCCGTATGCGATGTGTATCGCCCGCGGCTGGAGGATGCCTCACAACACTGCGGCGGTGTGAAGATGTATGACGAGCACGAGGCACTTCTGGCCGATCCGAAGGTGGATGTCGTCTGCATCGCCACGCCGGACCGGCACCATGCGCCGCAAACGATTGATGCGTTGCGCGCTGGCAAAGACGTTTATTGCGAGAAGCCACTGACGCACTGGTCGCAATTCGAATTGGCTAAGAAGGTAGCCGCAACGGCAGACGAGACGAGCCGTCTTGTTCAGGTGGGTACACAACATATGGCGGACGACAACTATCCGGAAATCATCCGCCTGATTCGCGAAGGGGTCATCGGCAAGCCCGTACACGTGACCTGTGGTTTCTTTCGACGAGGCGACTGGGGCGAGCGGATGCCGATTCCCGACCCAGCGGCGAAGCCGGGGCCCGACCTTAATTGGACGCGATTCTTGGGCGACGCACCACAAGTTGACTACTCGGCTTCACGGTTCTTCCAATGGCGGATGTACTGGGATTACGCCGGAGGTCCGGCCACGGATTTGCTGGTGCACACGTATACGCCGATCTTCTGCATTCTGGAACTCGACTATCCGGAACGCGTCTTCGGGGGCGGCGGGACTTTTGAGTACGACCGCGAAGTGCCCGACCAATGCAACATCATCGCGGATTATCACAACGGGCCGAGCGTCGTGATGCAGAACTCGCTCTTCAATCACGTATCGATGGACACGATTATCCGCGGCACCGACGGCATCATCAAATGGTCGATGTTTCAAGGCGACCCGAAACAAGATTACGGTGCTCGCATCGTGCCATTTGCCCACGACAAGAAAGAAATTCGCATTCCGTGGAAAGGGCAAGGCGATACAAGCAAGTTGTGGCTCGACCTGCTCGAGTGCGTGAAGACCCGCCAGCAGCCGAAGTGTAATATCGAAATGGCCGTGCGAGTGCAGGCGCCGCTGTCGATGGGAATCATTTCGCATCGGGAGAGCCGCGTCGTCAAGTTCGACCACACGTCCAAAGGCTTCCAACTCACGTAATACCATGCCAAACCAATTCATCCATCGTGTTGTGAACGGCGGTCGAAAAGTGCAGCGTTAGTCGGGTGAATAGTGTAGCGCTCGAAGGGTAGGGTTTTCTAATTTACTTAGAAGGTGTTTGTTAAACGCTAGCATCATGGAACCTGGGCCGTCTGGATACAATTGGGTTGGGGCAACATCTCGTTTTCAGGAGGCCGAGCCATGAGAGCACCAGCGCGAGCCAGGTACGATAG
>JADZDJ010000102.1 GCA_020851115.1 Pirellulales bacterium | reverse complement strand
TTTCGCTGGCCCGCTCAAGGATGTCCCGCCGCAGACCATTCTCACTGATTTCATCGTCGATTGGATCTACCCTGTCGAGCCAGGCGAGGGGACCGTCGCAGCCGCCAATGCGTATGGTCACACGGTGGGGCTACATCGCAATGTGGGCGATTCAGGTTCGGTCACCTACCTGGGCTTCCGGCCGCGCGACGACCAGAGTGCTTCGTTGGGCTATGAAGTTCGCACCTGGTTTGAATCCCTCTCGGCACTTGGGGCCTACCCGTCGTCGCATCCGGGTCTGCAAACCAATGATAACACGAGTGTTGTGTCGCGGATGACTCCCTGGCTGGCAACACGGTTTCCGAATGGTACAACGGCGGTCGCCAGGCACTACCGCAACCACGTCGAGTCGTGGCCGGGCGGCTTCCATCGCGATGAACAAAAGGACGCTGAGATTCTTCAGAAGAACCCTCTCCCATCCGACCGGCTTGAACTGAATGATCTAGCCGTCAATGGCCATACCGTTGCATACAACGGTCGTCTGATCGTTGCTTTTCGCCTGGACGACAAACAGCGGCTAGCCGCATTTAGCGGTTACGACTGCCATGAGATTAAACTAGACGGCCAGCTCCATCGATTTGCCGACCGACCCATGGCGACAATTGGTTGGGCGCCGGTTCCGGCAAACCGCGGTGTAGCGGGCGGAGCGGTGCTCGAGGCTTGGGTTCAGGGAGAAGGCGAGGTCAACATTCCGCTGACGATTCCCGTTGAGTCCCCAACCCTGTTCCATGCCCACGGACGGGCCGGCTCATTGGCGGGTGACATTTCTTGCAGCGTGAAGGATGGGCAACTTCGATTTGCAGCAAAGGCTGGCTGGGGACTGGCTAAGCTGTTTCTCATGCCGCCGAAATAGCGGTGTGCCAACGCTTTGTGCAGCCGTCAGGCGCTGCGTACGACAACCAACATCGCGGGAATTCTAGTCGCGCGGCTTTCCCGTCGAATTACGAACAACCAGGTCGGCCGAAACCTTGATCGTGGTTGGAGCATCGCTGTCGGCAATAACGCCGTCGATGCGGTCGATGATGAGTTTCGCTGCCATGCGGCCGATTTCGTGCGGTTTCTGCCGCATCGTGGTAAGCGGAGGCTTCATCGTGGCGGCAAAGTCGAGGTCGGCGAAGCCGATCAGCGAGATGTCGCGGGGGATCGCCAAATTGAGCTCGGCAGCGGCTTGGTGCACGCATGCAGCTTCGTGATCGGAGACGGCGAACACCGCCGTCGGACGAAGCTTGTCCTGGAGTAGTTCGCGGGCGATTTCCACGCCGTTACTGCCCTGCGAGTTTAGATGCCAACTCTTCACTTGCGCGCCCGAGCAGCGAGCGACGGCTTCCTCAAACGATGTGCGGCGTTTAATCGCCCATGTCTGCGACGGCGCTTCACGACTCGACAAGCACGCGATGCGGCGGTGGCCAAGATTCAGCAGATGCTCGGCAACAACGGAAGTCGCCTGCTCCTCATCGGTTTCCACCGAATCGGCAACGGTGGAGTAGTGGTCAATCACGGCCACCGGCACTCGTCGCTCAACAAATTCTGGAAAGTGGTGATAGTAGGCCAAACCGAACGGCGGCCACATGATGAGGCCATCGACGCGGCGATCGAGCAAGCGGTTGATTTGGCGCAGCCCTTCGCCCTCTTCTTTTTCGAAGTGGGGCATGTCGCCGAGGTTACCGATCCATACCGTGATCGGCAAATAGTCGTGCTCCGCTAGGGCGTCGTGAATGCCGGACAGCACACTGACCCAGAATGAGTCATACGGCGGAATCATGACGCCAATTGTCTGCGTGCGGCCGGTCTGCATGCCGCTGACGAGCAAATTGCGCCTCCAGCCGAGTTGCCGAGACGCTTCCAGCACGCGGCGGCATGTTTCTTCGCCAAAACGCGCGCGATCGCCACGCAATATTCGAGACGCGGCGGCGAGCGAGACGTTGGCGGCTTTGGCCACGTCCTTCAACCGTGGTACATGCGACGACGACATAGGCAATTGCGCAAATAAGTGCGACGGCTCTCCCGGATGAGGCTCGGTTCACCATCCCGACTCGTGTATTCTCTGCCTTAGGGAGATAGACACACGGTATTGGCATGGGTAAACTAGTTTACACCCAGTGTTTATTATTCTTTTGCGTTCGTCGGTGTCAATCGGCCAAATCGGGGCAACGGCTGTTCGAACCAGCCTGCAATTCCATGAAGAGCGAAATTGAGTCAGCGGTCCGCCGAAAGTCACGGCAAGTTGATGTCGGCGAGAACGGTTTGCAGCCAATAGGCCATGGTGTCATCGGGCAGATTCCGTGGCAAGAGCGGGCGCAGCGCAGTAGCGACGTCGTTTGGCGATACTCCCAAAATCCGCTGATTGGCCGCCATCACATGCCGGGCGTCCAGGGCGTTTACAACAGTGCGGTCGCACGATACGGCGACCGATTCGTCGGTGTGTTTCGCGTGGAAAAGCGCGATCGATTTCCGCATTTGCACGTGGGATGGAGCAATGATGGCTTGAAATGGGACATCGACCCCAAGCAGATTGAATTTGCCGAAGGCGATCCCAAGTCACCTGCCGATTACGCCTATGATCCGCGGCTGTGCGAGATTGACGGCACTTACTACATCACCTGGTGTGGCGGGCACAACGGGCCGACGATCAGCGTCGCGGCCACGCGCGATTTCAAAGTTTATGAGCGTCTGGAGAATGCATTCCTTCCGTTCAATCGAAACGGCGTGCTGTTTCCCCGGAAGATCGGCGGCAAGTATTTTATGCTGAGCCGACCCAGCGACGATGGCCACACACCCTTCGGCGACATGTACGTGAGCCAAAGTCCGGATATCTGCCACTGGGGTATGCATCGCTTGGTGATGCGGCGCGGTGGCGGTGAGGTCGGCCAGTGGTGGCAACGCACGAAGATCGGCGCTGGCCCCATTCCGATCGAAATCGACGAAGGCTGGCTCATGATCTACCACGGCGTGATGGACACCTGTAACGGTTTCGTTTACAGCATGGGCGCTGCCATACTCGACCGCGATGAGCCGTGGCGAGTGCTTTACCGCGTTAACCAGCACATTATG
>JADZDJ010000101.1 GCA_020851115.1 Pirellulales bacterium | reverse complement strand
TTACGAGTGTTTATGAGGTTTGAGGCGTGGCGAGGGTCGATGGAAAATAAGGGGGTGGTTGCTGGCTGTTGGATGTTTTTTGAATCGTGAGGCGTCCATAGGCAACCTCATGCTGCGGTGCAGAGTGGGCATGGAAGCCGTCGAGAGATAACCACTGAGCGAACTGCGACACGGAGGCCGCGGGCTGCGACGTGCGGAGTGAATTGTCAAGGATCGTCGGCCACAACATGTTGTTCGGCACGGTAGGCCGCGCCAGCGATGGTGCTGGCCTGTCCATGTTATCGCATGTATAGGTGGCTGTCAAGAGATGTGAGATGAGGAATATGGGATTAGGGCTACCGGGCGGGGATCGGATCACAAAAGCACGGAAACACGACAGAATTCAGAGGCCCCATGCCCGGTGGCCCGTGATTTTCAAAGTTCGGCATACGGGAGGGAGAGTTCGGCGGTCGATCGCGGGCCTGCGTGGCCCCCTGGCCCAGGCTACCCCCGCGCCCTTGCCGCCGCTGTCCGAAAGTCCTGTGCTATCGCACCCGGCTTCAACGTCCCGGACCAAGCGAACGGCCGACGAATGATTGCGGACCCGCTCAATCTCATTCTTCGGAGGGAAAGACGTGTGCCCAGTCGTTTTTCATACTTATAATGACCCAACCCTTGTTCTTTGCCTCGTCCATTAGCGACTGAGGGAATGTGCCGAACTTCGTGTCCGGCAGTCCATTCGTCGGGCCGTAGGCGTACTCGCGGCTGGCGTCGTCGTGGAACACCAGCATCATCAGCCGCGGCCCGGTGCCCGCGCCGATCCACTCCAGCATTTCGCGATCGCCCGCTGAATTTCCGAACGCGGCGATCGGACGCTTCCCGATGAACTTCTGGATGCCGACGGGTTTGCCTATTTTGTCGTCGATGAAATCGATTTCCGGCAGGCGCATCAGCACGGGCTTGCCGTTTCGGACCTCGTACTTGGTCTTGATGGTCGAGCCCACCACCTGTTCGGGAGGAATTCCGTAGACCGCCTGCGTCATCGGCCGCATGAACTCGACGCCGCCGCCGGAGACGATGTACGTCTTGAAGCCGCTGGCTCGCAGATACTGCAAGAGATCCACCATCGGCCGATAGGCCAGTTCCGTGTAGCGCTTCTTGAATCGAGGATGACGCGAATTCTCGAACCAGTCCGTCACGATCGCCTCGAACTCGGCCGTGCTGATTCCCCCGTGCGTCGCCATGATCAGTTCCACCAACCCCTTCTCGCCAGCCTCCGCCAGGGCCTTTACGTCATTGTCAAGCACTGCCTTGAATGGCTGCTGGGTTTTCCATTCTGGGTGTTGGGGCGCTAGCGTCTTAACCCGGTCAATTGCAAAAGCAAGCTGCGTGTACATCGGGTGCTCTGTCCACAACGTGCCGTCGTTGTCGAACGTGGCGATTCGATCGGCCGGTGGGACAAACTCCGCTGAGCCTTCTTTGGTCGTCCTCTCGACGAAACCCACGATCGCTTTCTTGGTGGGCGTCTCGTTCCAGGAGGGAAGCGGCCCGGCGGCGAATGCAGGGCTTGCGACCAGCGCCGAAAGTCCGATGACTGCGGCGGCGAGCAGCCTTTGAGCGATGAGAATCTTCATACGTTGACACACGCTAATTGTGGACCATGAGTGATGGAGCGCGAGAATACAGACTCTCCCTCAAATGACCGCCCTCGCAATTCAAATTCGCTTCGATGTGCTAGTTACCGCTCGGCAGGGGAATGCTGATGCCGTCCTTTTCCAGCGATTCCCGTATGAACTTGAACTGTTCGTATTGCTGCAGGGTGATCGGGCCGGTGTAGACTTCGCTCTGCATCTTCCGCGGCGGATATTTGACGTAGGTCTTCATCAGTTCCTTGATCGCTGAATTGAACGTCACCAGCGTCCAAGTCCGTTCCGTGTAGTTGTTCATGAAGATGTCGTAGCGCTCCTGCGGGTCCTGCCACAGATCGAAGATCTGGGGCACCGTGGCGACGTACTTCTCAGAGCCTTTCCAACCAAGATTTGAATCGACGGCCAAGCCGCCAGTCGCTTGGCCATTATCGCCACGCAGATTGAACACCGCCTTGTAATTGCCGACACGGGCCGCTCCAGGAGTCAGTTCCGTCTCCGTAAAGTAGAACCAAGCCTTACGGGCGCACTTGCCTGAGCCAAACAGCGTCGGTGACATGTCGTAGCTGTCGAAAATCATGGGCTGCCCGTCGCGGTCCTTCTCCGGCAACTTCGTACCCGCGACGGAAGCAAACGTCGCCATCAGGTCGAGCCCGCCGACGATGTCGTGGTTTCGCACGTTGGCCTTGATCTTGCCCGGCCAGACGGCGATTGCCGGCACTCGGTTGCCCCCCTCGCGGACTGTGCCTTTCGTCCCGCGAAACGGCGTATAGCCGGCATCCGGGTAGACGTCCTGCCAGGCGCCATTGTCGGTCGTGTAGAACACAAGCGTATTCTTGTCCAGTTTCAGTTCTCGCAGCTTGTCCAACACGTGGCCGATGCGCGCGTCCAGTTCGACGACCGAATCGGCGTATTTCGATTTTGAGAGCGACTTATGTTCGTAATCGGGCGCCGGCAGGTTCGGCTGGTGTACCTTCATGAAGTTGATATGGATAAAGAACGGCTGGTTAGGGCGCCTCGCGGCATCTTCGAGAAACCCGAGTCCCGATTTCTCGACATACTTATCCATGTATGGAATCCCGACCACGCCCTTCTCCGGCGTGTCGACATATTGCCCATTGACCTTCCAATCCTCTTTGGCGGGTTCTCCGGCATTCCCCGACATCGAGCCTTTGGTGACTTTGTCGAACATTGTCCGCAGTTCCGGATCCATGTCAGGGAACCAGGTCGGATCGCCGTAAGTGTAGGCGTTGCAGTGGTAAAGGAAGCAGTGCTTCATCACGTCGTAGCCGTGCGCGTTGGGCAGCGCGTAGTCGGCCTCTCCCAAGTGCCATTTGCCTGTGAAGTAGGTCCGGTATCCCGCTTGTTTGAGCACCGACCCGAGCGTCCACTCGGCCTTCGGCAACCCGCCCCCTTGTCCCTGGAACGCGACCGTGGTCATTCCGCTGCGGTTGGGAATGCGACCGGTCAAGATGGCCGCGCGCCCCGGCGTGCAACTCGGCTGCGCATAGAACGAGAAGAACGTCATCCCTTCCGCGGCCATCCGGTCGATGTTGGGAGTCGGCATGCCGCGGCCTTCGCCGCCACCGTAAGGCCCGAGGTCACCGTATCCTGTATCGTCCGAGACGATCAGCAGAATGTTCGGCTTAGTTTGCTGTGCGTGCGTCGGGCCAACGATGCTAAGTACGGCGGCCATCCCAACGATCCCAAACAACTGCCAAGGTGAAATCTTCATCGCACGTTACTCCGTGGATTCCTGGCCCCCGAACTGACTATGTCCCCCGATGAGTGACATCAGAGAAAGAGAGTAAAATGGGCAGTGTACACTGCGATCCCGCTGTCGTACAGTGTGCGCCACGCGATAGGTCGACAATCAGCGGCGCACCGGGGCAGGCTATTTCGGAAACAGAAAGCTCACAGTCAAGCGAAATTGCCAATCAGGGCCGTCCGGCGGGGATTCGAGGTACGGTGCTTAGCGCGTGGAGACCGTCAGCGGCTGTCCGGCAAGGCGGAAGGTCCGACCGACTCCCGCCCCAAAGGGAAACAACCAACGCGACTCATCGGGCACATTCCAATCGGCGGAGGCTTCGCCGGACACACTGATAAAATACCCCTTCTGGAAGTTGTAGTTAAAGAAAGGTTGCAACAAGAAAGGGGCGGTGTTGTCATCGACTCCCCATGCCTGAGTGACCAATGCGCCGGAGACGATCTTGCCAGTTGAGATTAGCCCGACTACGTTCATGCCGTAGGCCCACTCCCCGAAGCCCAGGGCAGGATCGGAAGCTGTGGGATAAACCACCATGGGGCCGACGCCCCAGATAAACGGGCCCTCGGTCTTGGGGCTGAAGAAAAACTGCCCTTGGGTATCGCCGAGCCAGTGAGTGTTGCTATCGAGACCTTCCGGCGTATTCACAAACGGTACGATCATTCGCGTTATCAGGTTCCAATTCTCCCCGAGCTTCCAGGGAACGACGGGTTGAAAGAGGCCGGCATATTGAGTGCGTTCCGCGGCCCCGTTGCCAAAATTCCACTTGCTCTGTAGAGGAAAGGCCGCGAGGTTGGCAATGGGGTTCTGCGCTAGTGCTGCAAGATTGTCCGCCTCGCCAGCGCCTTCGCTCGACTGTCGGCAATACCTGTTAGGTTGGTTCGATCCTATGCAATTACGAGATTTCGGTTCGAACGCAGCCCTCCGATTGCCGGCGTGTCGGGTTCGAACGCGCCCGTCGAGGAGGTCACCGGAGCGGTGAGATCCTGGCTGGCCTGGCTGGCACGGTTCGCGAATTAAGTCTTGCAACCTCGCGAGGCGTTAACTATGGTATTGGTGTATTCGCCTTACCGAAAAAGCCAGAAAACAAAGAGTTGTTGGCTCGGAGATCTCGGCATGAAAAACTTGACTTTCGCTGCGGTGCTGTTGTTGACGGCGCGAGTTGCCCAGGCCCAGACTGGTATCTACGATTTCAAAGCCTACTCTTTCGCGAATTACGGGTCCCCATTTTATTACGTGGCGACCACAGCGAAGGATTTGGCGTCCGCGATCGACGGTGGCGCTATGGGTGGCAATTGGGGTAGCACGACTCTCGATGAACTTTTTCAGATTGGGCAAATTTCCTTTTCGGACGAGTATGACCTTAGCAGCGGCTTGCATGTCAAGTTCTCCGCGGAGGCGGTCCATCACGAGGCAGAGCCCTTATCCACCGACCCGCCAGGCATCGGCGCGAAAGCCTTCGCCTCGAACAACCAATACATAGGACCAACCACGGTCATTGGCGAGAGTTTCGTCTATTTGAAGCACACTGTCTCGATCAATAATCCCACGACCCGCGACGAGTATTTGAAATCGTATGGGTTTACCACCAGTCTGGACGGAGTGATTAATGTGAGCGGCGATTCGATTGCCCAGGTAGGACAAGCGATCCGTCTAACCCTCGACGATGGCCAATCCTACACCAATTCCGAAACTCTAACGGTGGAAGGACGCATTTTGCCATACACCTTCTCCTATGGACGACCAGGGCTATTTAGCGACCCCCCGCTAACGCTGACGAATTCCGGTCCATACGGTACCGAGTTAATCGCTCATAGTTCCCATTCGATGACGATCGAGACGCTCCTCTATGTGCGTGCCCAGACAGGTATCAGCGTGGACCGTGCCGCCGGTACCGCCAGCACCGACTTCAAGAACACAATGCGGGTGTCGAACATCCAGTTTTTCGACGAGAACGACCAGGTGATCCCGGGCCTGCAGGTTGTTGGATCCGACGGCGCCGTCTACCCGTACAACGTCGTCCCGGAACCTTCCGCGCTGATGCTTTTCGGGGTCGGTTCCATGGGGGTGCTGTTGGCACGAGTCCGTAGAACGCGGCGCGTCTGGTTGGGCGGCGTGCCCAATCGGTCATCGACAAAATCGACATTCGTGAATTCTTGATCGATATCGCAAACTCTGGCGATACGCAAGTCGAGACCGAGTATTGCTTGACATCTGACGGAATTGTCAGCGACGAGTTGCAGGGTAAGTTGGAAGCTTCGTGCAGACTTCGATTTCGGACAGTTGGCAGTTCCTCACTTGATCTGGCGACCGATATGTGTTCAGCCACCGCCTCGTCGGGGCACTCAGGTGAGCGTGTCCTTCGTCGGCTAGAGCAAGAAGGCATCGACACTTCAAGCGACTGTTGAAGCGAATAATCGCAAAATGAAGCTCTAGCATGCGAAAAGTTCAAATCCCGTCGCCAGTCGCACACGCAACCAACGACGGGATTTGAAGTTGTGATAAGTCGGGGCGAGGAGATTTGAACTCCTGACCTCTTGCACCCCAATCGCACATTTGTTTACTACTGAAATTGCCATTTTTCTCGATGAATAATGGCATTTTAGCAAGTCACAACGCTTTCGCAACCGTTCGCATAGAAGCGCACTATTTCTCGGCAATCAACCGTAGTGCGGAAAATAAAACCGTAGTTTACGGCACTACGATTTCGTTACTCGCGGCCACTGAAAAACCTTGCGCAGGCTCGCGTAGATCGCGTCCGGGCGGGTCGGTCTGACGTTTGATACGTCCGTCGATGGAACGCCCAAAACGCGAGCTAATGAAAGAATTGCCACGGGCGCAAAGAAAAACCGCCGCCCGCACGGAGCTGCGGACGGCGGCCAGGATTGGCGGGCAGATGGAAACCGCCAATTTTCGTTTACTTCGATTAGGCCGTTCCGGCCGCCTGTAGGCCGCACAGCGGCTCGCCACGGGCAACGCCTACATCGCTGTATCCGCGCATTTGCACGCCTAGGACGCTGAAATCAGCATCGGCCGTTTCCACGGTCGGTTCGACCTTGCCGTTCAAGGCAGCGACGAGCATGGCAGGGGCGTAGCTCGGACTACGGAACAAATACCATTTCACATCGCTGCCGCCGGTCAAGCCGCCGTCGGTCCCGGCCCAATCGGCCACAACCAATTCGCAAAGGCCGTTGAAGGGGTTGCCATCGGGGATCATCCCGTCGGTTCCGGACACAATTCCCGCGCTATTTAGCAGCCGTCGGCCAGCAATTTCCAGCGCGGGCGGAACCAGACAAATTACCGGCTTGCCGCCAATCAATTTCGCGCCGTCATCGACCGAGGATTTTTGAGCGCGGAATTTCTTGATTGCATTCGTCAGACCCGTTCCGGCGGAATCGAGCGACGACCCGCTGCCGGTCAGGACGTTCCCGTTGCTGGCATCGAAGAAGCTATCCGCAGCCAAGAACTTCGTCCAAAACAACCGGCGGAATTTCTGCATGGCCGCGCGGCCTAACCTTCGAGGAATGTCGGTCAATGCGCCCAGGTCGTCGTTGATAATGTCCTGGCGAGTGATTTCGAGCATCTTCGCGTAGGTGCTGGCTTGCACGGTCATTTTATCATCGGCCAACGTGCCGTGCTTAATTTCAGCACCGGAACCCAGCTCCTCGAATTCGAGCGAATCCAAGAGCTCAATGAACGTATGTTCCTTAAAATTGCGGACGGATTTCACGCTGGAAATCTTCTGCCACGGATCGTCGATTTCGGACCAGCCGTCCAGCACGAATTTATTTGCGGTGTTGGATAGCACGTTGCTAATTGAAACGGTTGAAAACCCGCTCGCGCGGATTTGCGGCTGAAACGCGGCCGCGAGAATACTGCGCAGGTTTCCATCGTTGATGGACTGCCCGGGCGTGGCGCGATAGCCGTTGTTGCAGGCCGCGCTCATTAAGATTTGTTGTAAACTTGCCGCGTGAATCACGCGGTCGGCCGCTTCGAGAATCGGTTCGGCGAAATGCTTTTTGGGATTGGTTAGTCCGCCCGCCAAGCAGAGCGCGGCCTCGATGGTTTTGTTGCTGTCTCGGTAGCCGTTCCGTCCATCACAATTGGCCGATGGTAATTTTTCTTCCATAACTTTTGAGCGGATTTGCCGCACCTCCTGTAACAGTTCATCGACGGTATATTTTCCCGCGATGGCTTGCAGTTTGAGTTCTGAAATTTGTTCAGTATGGTTTTCCCATTCGCCGCGAACCGCCGCGTCAATTTGTCGTAACCTTTTTTCTTCGGCCTCTACCGGGTCGCTGGCGGACGAAGCAACAATCAACGGCGCGACGGCCAGCCGGTCCTGCTCGTTGGCTTGCGAGCGACCGCAGAAGTTGGCATGTAGGTTTGCCCACCCTTCGTTGGTTAGAAGGCTTGTGTCGTTGAGCATCTCCTCAGCCCATTCTTCAAATTTGGCGGGTTTCATGTTTTTTGCCCTCTCTGCTTTGGCAGCAATTGAAACTGTAGTATTATCGTCGGCCCCGCTGGCCAGAAACGCGACGGCCGAAAGTACACCCTTACGGATAACGTATATTGGTCCAGTAAGCTCACGGCCGTTCACAATTACGGTCTGGCCGCGAGCAACCTCGTCGATGGATTCGGGAGACACCTCGACGCTGGCTTGCCACGGATAGCCCGCGCGGGCCGATTTGAGAAACTCACTCACCGATTCGTTGACCGCCGACACAATGCCGTGCAAAACCAATTCCCGCCCGTCGTTCGCGATGCGGCTTACGTGGCCGACGCGCTTCTCTGGATTGTGATCCAGGTTGGCGGTCACGGATTTGCGAAACGATAAGCCACTCAGGTCAATCACAACAGGCAGGTCGTAACCGCCAACGCGAATCGCGCCGCCGGTATAGGCCAAGGTTTCAAACCGCGGTGGCCTGTCGGCGCTCGCCTGAATCTCGACGGGCGCAGTAAATGTGATAGGTGCGGTCATCGCTAGTTCCGTTGGTGCGACGTTTTCGCGGCCTCAATCTCGCGCCGAACGTCGCGGCACTTTTCGGCGATGCGTTCGGCGTCGGGCAAGCTCACGAATCCAATTCCATCGACGGTTTGAGCAAAGAAAATGTCACTATCTTCCATCAGGGTGCAAATTTGACCCGGCAGACATTGCAGCAGTTGGCACAAAAAACCGATGGAAACCAGTTGCCGCTGGCGGGGTGGGGCTAGATGGTCAAACTCGCTATTGTTGCCGATTGGTGTCATATGCGTTTCTCCTGTTGGAAATATATCAGGGTGTTCACTTAAGTAAATGTTTAGTAGTCCAATCTTTGGAACCTAATCCGCGATGGAGACAAACGGCAGCCCGCAGGTTCGGCAATGTCGCCGATGAATCCGGCGCTCCGGTGCGTTTTCAACCGTGCGGGTGGTTTTTATGTCCAGGCTTCTACACCTTGGGCAACGGAGTAAACGCAGGGCGACGACGGGGGTAACTGGGCGGTTTGGATGGTTCATATAAACTAACTAACTCTTTTGCTCGAATTTCGGCCTTCCAGCCCACCGCGCGAGGGGGCGGAAGGGGGAAGTACCTTGTAAAAAAATGCGGTTAAAATCCTTGCTGATAATAGCCGTTGCCTTGGTAATCTGGGCAATCTGGGGCATCGTCGGGTTGGGCGAATAGCCCGTTTTCTCTCCACACCGGAATTATGGCGTCCTTGGGTTTTGGCGTTGTTGGATCTACGGTTTTTCCCGAGAAATTCGCAACATTGCCAACATCGCCATAATTCCCGTGTGAGGCTTTTGGCAATGTTGATTCTGGCAATGTTGGCAATCGCCAAATCCAAGGGCCGGGAATTCTCTCTCTATAGCAGTCCACGTTGAGAACGGACTTAGCACGGTCCAAACTCCTGACCGAAATCATATGGCCGTTGACCGCCTCGTCGCGGACATCGTTGGCAGCCCTTGGGCCATTGGCCAGTGCTCCCCGAAGAAACTCTGCTGCGCTATCGCGGCCTTCGGCCGGTCGTCCGCGCGGCTTGGCCGGAGATGCCAAAGACTCGTCGGCAGTGATGCTATCAACGGGCGTGGCATCCCACGCCACGCACGGTACACCGCTATCGCCGTATTTTGTAGCGAGTGTAAACGACAACCCTGATAGATCGTTGCCGAGATTATTTTTGATTGGCAAAAACAACCGCCGGCGCTTTTCTTCGTCGCTGTTATCTTTTGTGACTGCCCAAACTGCTCGCGCCGCAGCCGCAAACGCCAAGCTCCCCATACATCTATAAATGGCCTGCCGCTCGCTCTTGCTCAAGTGAGTGATTCCGAGAACGGCGAATTGCCTCCTCTCGGCAAGTTCGGCCAACGGGGCAATCACACTCCGGACTTCGGCGTTTTTGTGGCTGTCAGTCTTTCCCAGAAAAGCGGGGAATGGATCGACAACCAGCAACCGGCAGTCATTCACGGCGTCGACGGCGGCTTCCACAACCGATAAATCGCGCGACAGGTCAACACCGCGTTGGTATTCGCCGCCGTCGTCGCTCGCGGCCACCCCCTGTAGGGCAACTATCCGCCTTACGTCCGCTCCGGCGGCATCCAGCCGCGGGCGAATTGTGTCGGCCAGCCCGTCCTCGCAGGTCAGGATCACTACACCGCCACGCGGGGCAAGCTCGTCGCTATCCGGCCACGCTGCGCCGGTCGATACTCGCGCCGCGATATCCAAACTTAGAAAACTTTTCCCCAGGCCAGGATCGCCGGCAATCATCGTCACTTTTCCAAGTGCGATGCGCCCGGGCCAAAGCCAACTTACCTCCTCCGGCGTTACGTCCGCCAATGACTGGATGATTGGCCGGTGCGCCGCAACTGATGCGTCGTCGTCGGCCGCAGCCGCACTACGAACCGCTTCACTCTGCGTTGGTTGGTCCGCACTCGCCCACTTGAGGATTTCGTCGCGCGTGAATACTCTCTGCCCCTCATATGGGTCTTTCATCGCGTCACCTCCTCGCCGGCGAAAGCGATGATGGCCTCGATAGCCACGCTCGGCCACGATGGTGATACTGCGTCCACTATCGCCACGCGGCAATCGCGCCACGGCAAGCCGGTCGTGCGGGCCAGCGTGGACGCCAAACCATCAGCATAGAGGCTCGTGCCAATAGTTTGGTTAAAGGTCTCCCTTCGATGCTGGCGGCGCGCGGCCGCGATGGCGTCGGCCAGCTCGCCCATCAGGCCATTGCGGTCAATGGCGGCGAGGGCCTCAGCGGCCTTCAACAGGCGGCCTCGGTCATGTATACTGTCCATACAGTCCTTTCTCGCGGCGCGCATGCTTTGGTCGGCGGCGCGCCGCATTTTTTTGGGGTGGGTCTACCAGCCTTGTTTTATTAGCTCATCGCTTGCAGCGACCGACGCGGCCGCGCGCTGCCGTGGGGTGCGTATATCCACCACTTCGGCCGGATTGTTAGATAGCC
>JADZDJ010000100.1 GCA_020851115.1 Pirellulales bacterium | reverse complement strand
CGGCGACGGCACGAAGATCGACAACCAGGTTCAAATCGCCCACAACTGCCGCATCGGCCAGCACAACCTGATTTGTGCCCAGGTCGGCATCGCCGGCAGTTCGAGCACCGGCGATTACGTCGTGATCGGCGGCCAGGCCGGCCTGCGCGACCACGTTCACATCGGCAGCGGCGCGCGCTTGAGCGCGATGGCCGGCATCGTCAACAATGTGCCGGACGGCGCCGCGATGATGGGCATCCCCGCCACGCCCGAACGTGATCAGAAACTGAAACAGGCGGCGTTGGCCAAATTGCCGGAAATGCGACACGAGTTCAAAGAACTGCGTCGCGCGGTTACTGGTCTGCAGAAGGCGGCCGGCCTGCCGATTGACCCCAGTGGATCGGAACGAGCGGCATGAGCAGAAACAAACGAGTTGGACTGCTGGCCGCGTGGGGACGCTATCCGGTACTCGTTGCCGAAGCGTTGCGGCGGCAAGATTATCATGTCAGTTGCATCGGCGTCGCCGACTTGGCCGACCCTGCGCTACGCAACATCTGTGACGACTTCCGGTGGATCGGCTGGTGCAGCTTGGGCCGGGCGATTCGCTACTTCCAGAAGTGCGACGTACAGCAGGCCACAATGGCCGGCAAATTTCCGAAGGCACTCATCTACCAACCGCGCGTGTGGATGCGGCACATCCCGGATTGGAAATTCATCACGACGTTTTACCATTACCTAATCACCCACAAGCGCGATAACAAAGACGACACGTTGCTGGGCGCGCTAACGAATGCCTTCGCCGCCGATGGCATTACGTTCCATCCGGCGACCGACTTTGCGCCGGAGCTACTCGTGAAACCAGGTCACATTGCCGGCCGGCCACCCTCGGCCGGACAACACGCGGATATCGAGTTCGGTTGGGATATCGCCAAACTCATGGGCGGCCTCGATATTGGCCAATGTATTTGTGTGAAGGATAAGGCGGTCCTCGCCGTAGAGGCGGTCGAGGGCACCGACGCCTGCATTCAGCGGGCCGGTGAGATGTGCCGACGGAGCGGATTCACGGTGGTGAAGGTCGCGAAGCCCCGGCAGGACATGCGTTTCGACGTTCCCACGGTGGGACTGCGCACATTGCGCACGATGGTCGCCGCCGGAGCGACTGTGCTCGCGATTGAGGGGCACCGCACAATTCTGCTCGATGATGAAGAATTTCGCCAATTCGCGGCGCAAAACAAAATCTCCGTCGTGGCTCTCGACGATCGAACCGCAGCCCATGCGGCTGCGTAACAACACGTCACGGTCGCCGGCATCGTCGCCAACCAGCGGAGAACTCGCTTGGTGTCGTGCGGTCACGTCGCCACCAGTGGCCTTCACTTCCTTGACTTCACCGGGTTCGCATGAGCCACGCCGCAGATCAACGCCGTTCCGCACACCGTTTTACAATTGCCGTCATGTGGGCGTTGACCGGTGTACTTGCAACGATCACGCTGTTGCGCATTGTTTGTCATGACGCTTGTAATGCGTTCATCTGCCTGAATGCGTTCACGCGTTACATCTATCTTCCGGCATACGTCTGTTTGATTGTGGCGGCGCGTCGGCGACTCCGCTGGTTGGCGATTGTCAACTTGGCAATTGTGGGCTGCCATATCTTCTGGCTTGCACCAGATTTCATGCGAGACCGACGTTTCGCATCCACTACGACGGATGTAGCCGAAGACGATTCAAAACGAACGACGGTGCGAATACTGTTCGCGAACGTGTGGTACCGAAATCCTGACTTCACTGCCTTCTTGCAGGAAATCGAGAGGACGAACCCGGATGTCATCGTACTGGCAGAGTTTCCCTTCGCATGGCGAGAACCGTTTCGTGACTCGCCCATAATGGCCAAATACCGTTATGGCCACGGGTACAAGCCTTGGCGATCCGAGCAAATGGTCGTGTATTCGCGACTGCCGCTCCGAGCTGAAATTGAACGAGCCGTTACCGACCGATTAGTGCACTTCTTCGACGTCGCAATCGGCGACCAGACGTTACACTTGATTGGTCTTCACTCACCGCGGCCAACTTATCTTCGCAATGATGATTACGCTGGGTTTTGGAGCGAGTTAACTCCCCTTATCTTGGAGGCGCGACATCCGCTCATTGTGATAGGCGATTTTAATGCCACGCAGAACTCGCGCGTCTACAAAGACCTCAAGATCGGCGGGTTGCGTTCAGCCCATGAGGATCGCGGCCGCGGCTACGTGACAACCTGGCCCAACGGCTGGTCGCTGATTCCGCCGATTCGCATTGACCAGGCCTTCCTCTCAGCCGATGTCACTTGCCAAGATATTACGGAAGGCATCGGGACGGGATCCGACCACAAACCGCTGATCCTCGACGTGCAGATTGTGGCTCAATCGGATCGTAAGCTGGGCAAAGATCTTCCGGGAAACGGCGGTCGAGAGCTGCGAGAGGCGTTTGGAACTGGCTGTCAGCACAACCGGTTGGGGGGAGCTTTCTGCACGGCCACGGGGCCATTTGGCGATCGCAAGTTCTTAATTGACAAGTTGTTACGACTTTTTACGGCACAATTGTCAAAAGCGGTCTTTCAGCTACCACCGGCGGGCTACCCCTAGTCTTTCCCATCTTTTGTGATCGAATTCATTGAGCTATTCCTCAAACTGGCTACAATACAAGTTGTATCGGACTAGGCGGAGGGCCTGCCCTACCGGTTCGGTTTACTTCCCCGTTTGTACCTTTGGATGGGACGCTAGTGAGACGACACTCAGACCGTTAGTTCCAACACGTTTGCCAGCGCATCGCCTGCAAATGGTTGGCACAGAGGCCTGAGAGCGAAAGATTCGGCGATGAGGCTCGTCGAAGAAACTTCACAGAGAAGAAATGGCCAGCTCTACTGTTGCCCCCTCAATTGAATCGCTGCTCCGGCTTGCTCCGGAGGAACCCGAGAGTTGGGTACTGGGTTCGAATCCCAAAGTGAATCGCATTGCGCGCCATGTTGAACGCGCGGCTGACGTCGAGTGTACGGTGCTCGTAAGCGGCGAGACCGGCACCGGCAAAGAATTGTGGGCCCGGCTTCTGCATCGCCTAGGGCCACGTCGCGATAAACCCTTTGTGCCCGTAAACTGCGCGGCGCTCACGGTAACACTTGCGGAAAGTCAATTGTTCGGCCACGAGAAAGGCGCGTTTACCGGCGCTGCCGGCCGAAGCCTTGGTGTGTTTCGGGCTGCCGAAGGTGGCATTGTGTTTCTGGATGAAGTCGGCGAAATGCCGCTTGAATTGCAGCCGAAGTTGTTGCGGGTGTTGCAACAGCTCGAAGTAACGCCAGTTGGTTCATCGCGTCCCATGAACGTCGATGTACAGGTCGTGGCTGCCACGAACCGTGACTTGGAAATGGAAGTTGCCGAAGGGCGATTCCGAGAGGATCTCTACTACCGTTTGAATATGGTTGAATTCCATGTTCCCCCCTTGCGGAATCGTGTTGATGATATTCCGCAGTTTATCGAGTACTTTTCACGAAAGTTCGCCGCGCGTTATCAGCGTGCGTTGTGGCAACCATCGCGGGAAACGTTGCAGCAGTTCTGTGAATATCGCTGGCCAGGCAATGTTCGGCAACTCGCGAATGTCATTGAGCAAGCGTATGTATTGGACTGCGAGCCCCGCCTGCCGGAACGCCCGCTGCCGCGAGTGACGGCTGAATCGTCGCTGCCGTATATGGATTTGGCGAAGTTGCGCCGTGCGGCTGTTCATCAGGCACTGCGGGCAACGCAAGGTCATAAGGGCCGCGCCGCACGGTTGCTCGGCGTGCACCCCAATACCATGACGCGGCTCCTGGCTCAGCTTCGCGAAGGAGTGGAAAACGAAGCTGCTGAATAGCGGCCAAGTGATTGCGCCGGCTGCGTCGGCGCCTTGCTCATTCGTCGGCACTTTTGCCAGCATTTCGGGCGTGAATTCTCAGTTCATCACTGGTCCAGCCGTGCCGCTCAGCCGCCTGCAAGAGCTGCTTTTGGAGGTGGTGCGGCAGACTCGCTACAGCGGCATGAGCCGACCAGGAAAGCGTTGGAATACGGTTTTCGATGGGGACGCGACGTGCAACCGACGCATACCGATTCAGCATTTCGGCCGACACGGCTCCTTCACACATTTGTGAGAAGGTCTCCCCGAAACGGTCCTCGCCCGCATTCAGCAAATCACCGATCCACCACGGCCCGGCACGCTGGCACCAGAGCGCGAATTGAAGCGGACCTTTCCACTCATGCACATCCGGCTTGGCGGAAATGCGAACTCCCACCGAAGTGAAATGAAACGGCCCGACGGAGATCTTGGGTGGTGTTGGCGGCATGCGAAACGTGATAATTAAGAGTGAACGGTTACGCTTCAATCGTAGAACGAATTTATCGGACCCGCCGGGGCAATTCAACGCGACAGTCGTCGGATGGGCCGACTGTATAGCGGAAATTCAATCGGTTTCAATTGGATGATCTTCATGGCTGACCAGATTTCTTCGTCGACACCCTGGGGGCAGTTTCCACAAACGCGCATGCGGCGGTTGCGTCGCCATGCCTGGTCTCGGCGGCTCGTGGCCGAGAATCTCCTCAGCATCGAGGACCTAATCCTTCCTCTGTTCATACACGAAGGAAAAGAACTGCGGCAACCGGTTCCGTCGATGCCCGGGGTCGACCGGCTATCCATTGATTTGGTCGTTGAATGCGTCGGCGACGCAGTGAAGCTAGGAATTCCGGCCGTCGCGTTGTTTCCGGCCACCGATCCGGCCAAGAAGACGGCCGAGGCGGAAGAGGCCGTGAATCCGGAAAACCTGGTGTGCCGGGCCGTTCGGGCCATTAAGGAAGTGCACCGCGATTCAATCGGTGTCATGTGCGACGTTGCCCTCGACCCGTATACGAGCCACGGGCAGGATGGCCTGGTCCGAGACGGGTACGTTGTGAACGATGAAACGATCGAAGTGCTGTGCCGGCAAGCCGTCCTTCAGGCCGAGGCTGGCTGCGATATTATCGCTCCATCCGACATGATGGACGGGCGCATCGGCCGCGTGCGTCAAGCCCTCGACGGCGCCGGTTTTGAGCGGGTCAGCATCATGGCCTATGCAGCGAAGTACGCATCTGCTTTTTACGGCCCGTTTCGCGATGCCGTGGGCTCCGCCACGAACCTCGGTGGTGGCGACAAGCGCACCTATCAGATGAACCCGGCCAATGGTGACGAAGCCCTGCGTGAAGTGGCTTTGGATATTGCCGAAGGGGCCGACATGGTGATGGTCAAGCCGGGCATGCCTTATCTCGATATTGTCCGCAGGGTAAAAGATGCCTTTCACGTTCCGACTTTTGCCTACCAGGTCAGCGGCGAGTACGCGATGCTTTGCGCCGCCGCACAACTTGGCTGGCTCGATCGCGACAAGACCATTCTCGAAAGCTTGCTTGCTTTCAAACGTGCCGGCGCCGATGGCATTCTTACTTACTTTGCTCTGGACGCAGCCCGGCTGATGGGCCTATAAGCCGCCTGATTCGTTCAGGCGTTTGCTCTCGTGTTGGCACACGCCGTTCTTCCACGGCTATTTCTGGCTTTCCCTCATGGCGAGGTATGCGGCTCACTCACCGGCATGGTGAAGGTTCACAATGCTGGTGAATGTCGACCGCAACTCTTGTCGCAGCAATCGCTTACAGCGACTCCGTTTTCAATCTCTCACCAGTCCAGTGAAATCCGCAGTGCACCTGACTGGCCCCGATATTTGGCCATGCTGCGCGTAAGATGTGTGCGCCCCGGCATTTACGGCTTATAGAGATATTCTTTTTGAAGTTGGCACGCCAGTCGCTCTATGCGACGCCGGACGAAAGCGTTGTGCGCGTGGTGCGCATCAGCCAGGTATTGAGAAGAGCGATGGGTTCTCGTGAGGTTTTCGGACGGACTCGGGAAAGGAAATGTATCAATGAGCCATAAGCAGCAATACGAAGCTTCGGATTTGGACTACGGAACGGACAGCTTCCGGACGGTGGAGCGCTTGGAGTCGTCGAGTCGTCGTCGGCCCGCGATGGGTCGGCGCCGCGGCAAGGCGCCACAGTCGTTCAACGGGATTCATCGGCGGCGACGTCGCAAAATGGCCTGGTAGTACATCGTGCAAGTGCGATGGAAACAGGCTGTGCGCGTGCGCCGCTAAAGGTGTGCGCAGTGAATCTGCGCGGCGAATCGGCGTTTGCGCTGGCTGGAATCCGCTGAAGTTGGTTGGGCCGCGCTACGGTTCTGTGGGCAGGTTTGTGGGCAAAAGCCGTGCGGCACAATGTTGGCAGGTATGTGGAGTTGCTTCATGTGGGCAGCAGGGGAGATACCGCTGGCGGCTGGAACGCGCACGAATTGGCCGGGATGCCGCGAGGCGGGACGTAATTGATTGATGGGCCACGTTGATGAGTGAATTGCAGGTGAGCTCGCCGATGGTGTTGATCTCGCCAGAGGTCTGCGCCCCCATTAAGCGCCGAGCGGCTACGGCGTTGCACACGTGCCTGATCGTGTCGACCTCGGCGCCGCGGGCACAGCTTTGGGTGCGAGCCGCGCATGAGGTGGACTGGACGACGATCGTATGCACGGCCGCCGACGATGCCAACCGGCAATCGATTCGTAATCGGATCCATCTGGCGTTGGTCGATTTGCAGTCCGCATCGGCGGACAGCGAAGACCGGTTTCGGGGGTTGGTGCAGCAGTTGGCAACGCGTGGCGGGCCGTTATTGGCCGTATGTGGCAAACCAGACGACATCATGGGCGAGGTGTGGTCACGACAGTTGGGCGTTTGGATGTATTT
>JADZDJ010000099.1 GCA_020851115.1 Pirellulales bacterium | reverse complement strand
CTGGAGCTATTATAATCCCGAGCGCGCCGGCAAGAAAAACGAATTGGTCGGTGTCGTCTGCGGCGCATTGCGCTTCGATCCTCAGCAATTGAACTTTTTGAGCGAGGCCAAAGCAGCGTCATCGGCCGCAACGGCCTCGATCCGGAACTCCGCAAGCCCAGAAGACAAACGGCGCAATTGAATATTCGTATTGACGCCGTGACGGCCGATCCTTTCAGATGATCGACCTATGGGGCTTGCATTCAATCTGCGAACGTTGAGGAGGCGGCCGGAGGATGCACTCGGCCGCCTTGGGCAACCTTCGCAACCGTCGCAGCCGGCTGCCGAGCGAGAGCCTGCGCGAACCGACTGTCGGCCCAGATCCTCCCTCTGGTGGGGATTGGGTGTCATTGCCTTGTTCGCGGCAGGCTACCTTCAATTTGGATTTGCGGCGTGGTTTCAGCCGCCGGCGTCGCAGCGGGTGAATAACGGCAAAGATTTGACCTTCTTTGCATTTCATATCGATCCTTACGGCGTCACGTCGGAAGATTTCCACCTCTACGCGACCCGAGCCAAGCGAATTCTGGATCGCGGGTGGACCGATTCGCCGTTCAATAGGCAATTCGAAACCGGCCACAGCTATTTCGCGCCGCTCCAAGTGCTGCTCGGAATGATCGCGGTCCAAACCGATGGGCGTCCGCTGCCCTACTCGATCTACGTTGCCTGCATTTTGCTGCTGGGGTGGGGCACTCTGTTTGTTGTCGCGTGGAATTTTTTGCCCGAACGCATTCCAACCTCGACCATCATCTTGGGAGTGATGGTCGCCGTGCTGCTGGAATCGCTGGAAAACGTGTTCGTTGAACCTGACTACAGTTTTGGCATTTGGCCAGTCGAGCGAAACTTGCGATTAGCTTCCTTGGCATGGACGACGCCGTGGCTGATTGCAGCCGTAATCGCCGGTGTGTCCTTGTGGCTGCGGCCGGAGACTCGCCGAAAGGCCCTACTCTTTTTGGGCGCGGCCCTAGTGGCGCTTGGCGCTACCGACAATTGGGCATTCGGCATCGCTTGGATGGCAACGGGGCTGGTGCTGCTCTTCTCGGTCGCCATGGCGCTGCGAACCCGTCGCGATGCCGCGCGCTGGGTGCTGGTCGCGGCGGTGCTGGCCCTCTTCCTTGTCTCGTTTGGATTTCAACGGCTTTGGATGGGCGCAATGCAAGGCGACGTGCTCTCGCGCAGCGGCATTGGATCCGATTGGCTGAGGCCGGACAATCGCGTCGATACGTGGTCCGGGCTGTGGCGCGAATGGTTGATGCCGTGGGGATTGGCGTCGCTGGCCATCGTGCTGGCGGCGGCGGCCATCGTTTGCGTGCGAGCCAAGCGGGTGCCATCCGCGTTTTATCGATGGAATGTTCGTGTGTTGCCCGACACGGCCGGTCGCGACTGGTGCGCCGCGATTGCCCTGCTCGGAGTGTTGGCTTCAATCGGCTTGAACGGCCTGCTCTCACTCCGAGGAATGGAAGGCTATCTGCGCTATCAGATTTACTGGCGAATCGACTCGCTGCTGCTGCTGGCGCTGACGATTTCACTCGCGGCCTGCTTGCCCGGCGCAAAACGCTTGTTTCCCGCCCAGTGGACAAAACCCATCATTTGGATGCTAGTGGTTGCGCCCTTGATCGTGCTCTTCGCCTACCATCAATATCGAATTCATTGGTTTACCAAGCATACGATCGCGCAGGACTATTACCTCACCTCGGACGCCGAGCGCCTTCGCGATTGGCTGAAATCCTATGAACTCCAGCGGAGCGAGCCGTACACGTTGGCCACACTCTCGCACGAATTGAATTTCCTGTGCGCCTATTGGACGCATGCCGACTTGCTGTTGCCGTCGGGCTTTCCTTATCACAGCCTCTGCGCGAATCGAAGCATTCGGCAGCAAGCGATTCAGCTCTTGTCCTTGTATCGAGCGAGCCAGTCGCGCTGGCGAGAATTTAATGCGCCGGTGAAGTATCCCAGGCGGCTCATGGAGGAATGGCGCTATTCGCGCGTGCGCGCCGCGGGCGCGGGCTTCGCCTACCATCTCTATCACCGATCGGCACAGCTCGATCGCCATTCGCCTCGTAGCTGGCGCCGAGTCGAATTACAAGCAATCGGAGGCGTGCTGAAAAAATCGGAGCGAGGATCCACCTTACAACCAGACATCATTCTGATCGACGAGGTCTCGCGAGCCTTGGGAAACCCAAAGCTATTGGGCTACAAGCGCAAATTCAAATCTGCAACCATTGAAGCCTGGGTACGCGAAGATCCGCAGGTAGCCACTGCGTCCAAAATGAACAATCGACTACCGAATTGATCCAAATCTCGCTTCCTTTCACCACCTACGACCCACCGCCCTCCAACTCCTCTTGCTAGCACTTTCGTCAAAATTGGAGGTGCATCGTCCGGCGGCATGCTGTATCATCCCAGGCCCTTTTTAGGGCGATGGACTTAACATCTTGCTAGCAGAGAGGACCGCGATGTCGCCGTTGCGAGCGTCGATGAAGGGGGTGCTGTGGATCGGTGGAGCGATCAATTTGGCCACGGGCGTTGGATTCGTCGTGGCGCATCGCAGCGTCTTCAAACGCTTCGGCTGGGATCTGTCCGGCGTCGCGCTGCCGATGGAAATCGCCGGACTGCTGATCGCGCTGTTGGGAATTTCCCTCTGGATCGTCGCCTGGCGGCCGAAGCAGAATCGCGGCCTGCTTTGGCTGGCAGGCGCGGCGCAAGTCGTTTACCTCGCCGCCACATGCTATGGAATCGGGCGACACGAGTTGCCCGCCTGGTGTAGTGTTTTCGCGCCGGTGCAAACGGCACTGCTGCTCTTGCTGTATTGGATCGATCGGTATTTGGCCGTGGAAAACTCGCAAGTGCCGCCGTCGCGAGCCAGATCGCTCGCGCGGATAGGCCAATGGGCCGTCGTCGCGCTAGTCTTGGCTGCGACGACCTGGGCGATGGCTCGCGGAGTTTCGGATCTGCGAAAATTCGCGAACAGGCCACCCCCATTGCATCTCACTCCGGTGTCCTCCAATTTACCGGCCATTGCCGGACCGATCACGCCGTTCACCACGGTCGAGGCCTTTCCAAATCTGCGGTTCATGGACTTGACCTTCGTCGCGCCGTTGCCGGGCAGCAGCGGTCAATTCCTGGCGATCGAGCGCCAAGGCCGCATCCAACGGTTCGAAAACTCCTCATCGACCGGCAAAAAGACGCTGTTTCTAGACATCACGCACCTCGTGGGCGACGTTCATGCGATGGGAGACGACGGCCTGTCGGGAATCGCCTTTCATCCAGAATTCGCCCAGGGCGAATCGCCGCATCGGGGGCAGTTCTTCTTGCACTACACGATGCACTGCGATGGCAAGCGCGGCATTCGCCTGTCGAGATTCACGGTTCCGGCGGGGAGCGATGTGGCCGATCCAAAATCGGAAGTCGTCATGATCGAGCAGCCCGACGAAAATCCCAGCCACAACGGCGGCACGGTGATGTTTGGCCCCGATGGATTCCTCTATTTTACCGTGGGAGACGACGACGCGCGGCATCCCAACAAACACGCCCAACACATCGACCGCGATCTGTTCAGCGGCGTACTGCGAATCGATCCCGATTGCCGCGGCGGCGAAGTGAGCCACGCCCCGCCCAGGCAGCCCAACACCGGCCACACGCAGGGCTATTTCATTCCCAATGACAATCCGTGGGTTGGCGCGGCCAATGCTCTCGAAGAGTTCTACGCCATTGGATTACGAAACCCTTGGCGGGCCTCGTTCGACCGCGAATCGGGCAAGCTGTGGGTCAGCGACGTCGGCGAGCACCGCCGCGAGGAGGTGTCTCTCGTCGAAAATGGGAGCAACTGCGGCTGGTCGTATCTGGAAGGAACCGTACGCTCGAATTCACATTGCCCGCAAGCCCTCGACCGGCCCGAGCCGTATCTCGGTCAAGAAACGATGCCACTGTATGAATACGATCGCGACGCAATGAACCGTTGCATCATCGGCGGCTACGTCTATCGCGGCAAGTATTTTCCCGAATTGGTCGGCCAATATATCTACGCCGACATTAGCGGACGCATCTATGCCATCGAAGTGGACGACCACGACAAATTTGTCGCGAATCGACTGTTGGCAGTCCTCGATTCCGACGGCCACGGCATTTCATCGTTCGCCGAAGATGCGGACGGCGAGCTGCTGATTTGCGTCATTCGCAATTTGAACAACGAAGACAGCGAAATCTACCGACTCCAGCGCGCTCATTTGCAACCGTCGCAATCGTTGCCGAAGTGGCTCAGTCAAACCGGGATATTCGAAGATCTGAAAACGATGAAGCTGGCCGCTGGCTTCGTGCCGTTCGAGGTAAACAGCCCTCTCTGGTCCGACCGCGCGCTCAAGTACCGTTGGATCGGCCTGCCGGCCGGGAAGAAGATCACGGGCGACATCGAAGGACCGTGGACGTTTCCCATCGGCACGATTTTTGTGAAGCATTTCGAGTTACCGCTGGACGAAAGCCACGGCGGCAGATCGAAGACGGAGGGCGCAAGCCTGCAAGTGGATTCCGAACAACAAGCGAATCTCCGCCGTTTGGAAACGCGATTGCTGGTGCGCGACGCCAAGGGAGGTTACTACGGCGCTGCCTATCGCTGGAACGCCGACAAAACCGATGCGAAGTTGCTGAATTTCTCGGAAACCGAGGAGATCCATACCTGCGACGCACACGGCGAAAAGCAAACGCAGTCGTGGCTGTATCCCGGCCGCTTCGAGTGCATGATCTGCCACAATCCACAGACCGACCTGGTGCTTGGTTTTTCTTCGAAGCAATTGAATCGCGACGTGACCATCGAGGGTTGTAGGACCAATCAGTTGCAGCGATTCGTAGACGGCGGCATGTTTGAGTCGCAGGTCAAAGCCCATGCGATCGGCAAGCTGCCGCGGCTGGCGGCGCTCGACGATCCGCATGCCACCATCGAGCATAAGGTCCGTTCCTATCTCGATTCCAATTGCTCTTATTGCCATCGCCCCGGTCGCTATGCCGGGCGATGGGATGGACGGTTCGAGCGACCGCTGGCAAAGCAGCGAATTGTCGATGAAACGGCGATCTTTTTCGCCTTCATTGATCCCGACGCCAAGGTTGTAAAATCGGGTGATCCCGACGATTCGTATCTGCTCAGGCGAATGAACAGCACGGTGCCGCACATGCGAATGCCGCCGATCGCGCGAAGCGTCGTTCACGACGACGCCGTGAAAGTCGTGAAGCAATGGATCGCCTCACTGCCGCCATCGACCGAGATGATCGCGGACCGACCGACGAACAAGACTCGCAAGTAGGTTTTACGACAATCCTCGATGAATGCACGGCGAACGTGCCGTCGCGATCATTCATCATATATCATTCATCATTCTGCTCGCCCTATGCTCCGCCCCTGGCTAAAACTTGTTCTGGCTACGCTCGGCACGCTCAACGTGGTCATCGGCGTAGGAATGATTGGATTCTATCACGAAGGATGCAAGCTGCTTCATGTCCCCAAGCCGCATCCGCTGTGGATCTTGCAATTGGCCGGAGCTGTCACGCTGCTGCTGGGCATCGGCTACTGGTTGGTGTCGCGTCATCCGTATCGCTTTCGCAGGGTTCTTCCACTCGGCTTCGGCATCCACGTCGCCGCCAGTTTGAGGATCGTATGGGCGGTGTCGCATGCGGAGTTGAAGCGGGGATTTCTCTTGGTGGTGCTCGCGACGGCACTGTGCTATCTCGTGCCGCTGACCATTGCCATTCGCCAGATGTTCATGCTCCCCGTTGCCAACGATCACCGCTGCGGCGAGAAATCGACGGATTCATCGCGGCGCCTTGGCAGACTCGCCTGGCGTCTGATGCTGGCGGCCATTCTGCTGCCGTCGTCGTGGGCAATGGCCTATGCCGTCAACGACTTCAGTACGCGATATGAGTTACGCCACCGCCCATCCAAATGGGTGCCGCTGGCCGTCCATCTACCTGAAACAGTCGGCGAAGAATATCCCTATGCGATGGTTGATGCCTATCCGCATTTGCGGTTTCTCGATCCGACCTATGTCATCGAAATCCCCGACCACTCCGGCCGTCTGATCGTGCTCGAGCGTCGCGGCCGAGTGCAAGCGTTTGCCAAGGATTCCCAGCCGGACGACAAGACTGTTCTCTTCGCCGACCTTACCGACCGAGTGTTGAACGTCCCGGAAAAAGCCGAAGACGGCTTGCTCTGCTTGGCGTTTCACCCCGAATACGCAACTCCCCAGTCGCCCCACCGTGGCGAAATCTTCGTCCGTTACACTTCGATGGCCGGCGGCAGTCGATCGAATCGCTTGTCGCGATTCAAGGCCACCTCCGACGGCAGCAGGCTCGATCCAGACTCCGAAGAAATCCTCATTCAAATGCCCGAGCGAACCGCCGTCCACAAGGGAGGAGCGGTCGCATTCGGTCCCGACGGCTTCCTCTACACCACATTCGGCACCGATGGCCGGCATTTTCCCCACGAGCACGCTCAGCGGATCAATCACGGGCTGTGGGGGGGCGTCCTGCGGATCGACCCCGATTGCCGCGGCGGCGATACCAGCCATCCTCCGGTGAAAACGCCCACGGTTGGCAAGACCGCCGGATATTTCATTCCCAACGAAAATCCCTTTGTCGGTCAGCCGGATGCGCTCGAGGAGTTCTATTCGCTCGGCTTCCGGAACCCCTGGCGGATGTCCGTCGATCAAAAAACCGGTCTGGTCTGGGTGGGCGATGTCGGCGACCGGCGGCGCGAGGAGATCGACCTTGCCACGCCAGGCTCGAATCATCAGTTCGATTACATGGAAGGGACGCTCGTCACGTGCGACTACGAACCAAAAGCGCCCCTCAAGCCTGCGACCATCATCGGCAAAGAGACGCCTCCGCTCTATGAATACGAACGCGACAGCATCAAACGTGCCGTGATCGGCGGCTATGTCTATCGCGGTAAAAAGTTCCCCGAGCTGGTCGGAAAATACATCTATTCCGACCTGTGCGGGCGCGTCTGCGCGATCACGGTCGATGAGAACCAAAAGCTCGTCGATCACCAAACGATCGCCGTGGTCCGCGACCCTGGGCATGGGGTCTCGTCGCTGGGGCAGGACGCCGACGGCGAGCTATACGTGGTTTGGATTTACGATCTGTACTTGGGCGGCGGACGAATCTATCGCTTCGAACGCGGCGTCGAGCGCCACGAGCAGAAGCTGCCGACGACCCTCTCCGCCACGGGCTTGTTCACCGACATGAAATCGCTGACACCGAATCCAGCGCTGATCGAATTCGACGTCAACACTCCGCTCTGGTCCGACCGCGCGAAAAAGCAGCGCTGGATCGGGCTGGCGTCGCAGGAAAAAATCGGCGGTCAGATCAACGGCAATTGGCAGTTTCCCGCAGGCGCTGTGTTTGTAAAACACTTCGATTTGCCGCTGGTGGAAGGCGAACATCGCGAGGCGGTCCATGGAACTTCTCAGAGCGATGGCGCGGGACGGCACGCGGAATTCGACCCATCGCTGCGCCGTCTCGAAACCCGCATCATCGTTTGCGGCGCGGAAGGCACTTTCTATGGCGCTGCCTATCGTTGGAATCGTGAGGAGACCGAAGCCTATCTCGTCACGTTCGCGGAAACCGAAGACATCGAGTACGTCGACGCGCACGGCGAAAAGCGCACCCAAACGTGGCTCTATCCCGGCCGGTTCGATTGTCTCGCCTGTCACAATCAAGTCGCCGGCGCTGCGCTCGGCTTCAATGCCCGGCAACTGAATCGCGACATCGATAGTCGCGGCTTGAAGGAGAACCAGCTCGTCAAATTCGCTCAGGCGGGAATGTTCAAATTCGACTGCCGGCCCGACGATCCGTCGAGCATCGTCACCCTCAAGGCGCTCGACGATTCAACCGCGAGTGTCGAAAGCCGCGTCCGCTCGTATCTCGACTCGAACTGCTCCTACTGCCATCAGCCTGGCAATCGCTATGGCCAATGGGACGGCCGTTATTCCACGCCGCTCGACTATCAAAAAATCGTCGACGGCGTCGCCTTCAACCACCGCGGCGACAATCCGCGCTCGCGCGTCATTCGCCCTGGCGATCTGGATTTTTCATTCCTTTTCGTGCGGCTGTCGAGTGCCGATCGCTTTATGCGGATGCCTCCCGTGGCGCGCAGTGTCGTTCACGAAGAAGCGGTCAAGCTGTTCGCCGAATGGATCAAATCGCTGCCGCCACTGCCAGAAGACGCCAACCCATCCGCGTTCAAAGCCGCGCCGATCAACTACGACGAACTCGACTGACCGCCGCGCTCTCTCACGACGCCGATTGCTGCACCCGCTGCTCGGTGATCTCAATCGCCTTCAGCAGCCCGCGAGCCTTGTTGAGCGTTTCTTGATGCTCCATCGCCGGCTGGCTGTCGGCCACGATCCCCGCGCCGGCTTGCACGTAAGCGGTGGATTTCGCGGCGGTGCCCGCCGCGTCGGCCCCTTGCTGAATCACAATCGTTCGCAGCGCAATGCACGTATCCATGTTGCCGCTGTAATCGATGTAGCCGACCGCTCCGGCATACGGCCCGCGTCGATGCGGTTCGAGTTCATCGATGATCTCCATGGCCCGCACCTTCGGAGCGCCGGAAACCGTGCCGGCGGGCAGGCAGGCGCGCAACGCGTCAAACGCGTCTCGACCTTCGGCAAGCATGCCACAAACGTTGCTCGTGATGTGCATCACGTGGCTGTAGCGCTCGATCGTCATCACGTCGCTGAGTTCCACCGTGCCGTAGCGGGCCACCCGTCCGACGTCGTTCCGCCCCAGATCGACCAACATCACATGCTCGGCGCGTTCCTTGGGGTCGGCCAACAATTCCTCGGCAAGCTTGCGGTCTTCCCCCTCGGTCCTGCCGCGCTTTCGCGTGCCGGCAAGAGGACGAACCGTCACGCGGCCGTCGACCACGCGCACCAGTACTTCCGGTGAGCTGCCCACCAGCGTCACCGACGGCGTCCGCAAATAGAACATAAACGGGCTGGGGTTGACGACGCGCAGCGTGCGATAGATCTCAAAGGGCGGTGAGCAGACTTCCAATTTGAGCCGCTGGCTGATAACGACTTGAAAGATGTCCCCGGCGCGAATGTATTCGACGCACCTTCGCACCGCCTGCTCAAAATCCGCCGGCGAGAAGTTCGATCGATAGGCAATCGTCGGATCGCCGCTCGTGGCAATATCGACCGGCGGCAAATCGGCCATCGGCGCGGCAAGTTGGTCCACGAGCGCATCGACTCGCCCGCAAGCTCCGTCATAGGCCGCGCGCAAATCGCCCCCCTCGACGCCAGCCATCGCGACGACGACGATCGTCTTCGTGATATTGTCGAACACGACCATTCGGTCGTAAAACGCAAACGACATATCGGGCAATCCGCGATCGTCGGCCGGAGCACTCGGCAAGTCCTCGGTATACCGGACCACGTCGTAGCCGGCATAGCCGATTGCCCCGCTGACAAATGGCGGCAGTTCCGCCAGGCGGGCCGCCCGCAAAGCCGTCACTTGCCGGCGCAGCTCCTCAATCGGATCGGCTGCCTCGTATTCGGTTGTGTAGCCGCACTTCCGCACCTTCACACGATTGCCGCAGGCTTCGATTTCCTGAAATGGCTCGGCCGTCAGAAAACTGTAACGCCCTACCTTTTCGCCGCCGATGACGCTTTCAAACAGGCAAGCCGACGAGCCAGCGTCGAGCTTGTGAAACGCCGATACGGGCGTCAGCGAGTCGCCGATCAGCCGCCGGTAAACCGGCACAAGCTGTACGCCGTCGGCCAGGCGGGTAAATGTTGCGAAATCGGGGTAGTGCATATTGCGAGCGGCAAAGGTGGGCGGAAAACCTGCGCGGTCAGAATACCAAGGGAACCGACAATAGACAACCAAACCTTGCCCAGCGTTCGCAAGATAAGTTCATGCCAGCACAAAAGTTCGGTCCAATTCGGTTCGCCTTGACACCCTGCTTGTCACTGCTAGAATCCCATCGGGCCATTGCGAAATCAGGCGGTTGCTGTGAGACTGGTTCGCGTCGGCAAAAAACTGGTGCCTAGCCGCCTGGCGCCAAATTCAGCCCGCGAGACGACCCGGCAAAAGATTACCAGACCCTCCGTATATGAAGTGCCAACAGTGTGAACGTCCGGCGACGTTTCACATCACGGAACTCGAAGGCGGCAAACACTCCGAGCTGCACCTCTGCGAGGAGCATGCCCGGCAGTATCTGACTCAAGGCGAAGCCGAGCAAGGACCGGCGTCGGAGTTGGCCGGCGCGCTGGCCCAGCAAATGGCCGTCAGTCAAGCCGCGGAGGGACTGAAGAAGCTCGACAGCCGCGCCTGCCCCGTCTGCGGCATCACCTTTTTCGATTTCCGCAACCAAGGCCGTCTGGGCTGCCCCAACGACTACGTGTTTTTCGAAAAAGAGTTGGAGCCGCTGATTGCCAACATTCACGGCGAAACCGTTCACAAGGGAAAGCATCCGAAGCGCGGCGCCGGTGGCACGCAACAGCGAACCGAACTCATCCGCATGCGCCGCGATATGAAGGAAGCGATCGGGCAAGAGGATTACGAACGAGCCAAAGAACTCCGCGATGAGATTAAGCGAGTCGAAGAGCAGCAAAGCTGAATGATTCTGGACGATGTACACGAACGATGAATGGTTCATGGCCAAGTCTCAAACGCTTGCCTTCGGCCAGCATGTCGTCAGCATTGCAAATTTTTCATTCGCGACTGCTTTGTTTCGGTGAATCGGCAACCAATCGCATCTGAAATTGGATTACAATAGTGACTGTGGAACTCAACGACCTCACTCATACGATCGGCGAGTGGCTGCGTGCCAGTGGTCCGCAGGCGGACATTGTGATGAGCACGCGCATTCGCCTCGCGCGGAATCTTGCCGATTTCCCTTTCGTCACCAAGGCGTCGGAGCAAGATCGCGCCGACATCGAACGACTGCTACGCGAGAAGTTGCTGCACATCAAGGCCACATCCGACGAATTCATGTACGTCAACGTCGGCGACCTCGATAAGATCGACCGCCAATTTCTCGTCGAGCGCCAGCTCATCAGCCGCGAACATGCGGAAGCCAAAGGCGCGCGCGGCGTGGTGATCGATCCGCGCGAGCAAGTCAGTCTGATGATCAACGAGGAAGATCATTTGCGCATCCAATGCATGCACAGCGGCTTGGACGTGCGCGGGGCTTGGGAGCAGATCAATCGCATCGATGACTTGATTTCCGAGCAGGTGACATATGCCTTTCACCCCCGGCTCGGCTATCTCACCGCCTGCCCGACCAACGTCGGCACCGGCGCGCGCGTCAGCGTGTTGTTGCACCTGCCGGCGCTGGTGATTACCAAGCAGATCGAAAAAGTCTTTCGCAGCTTGCAAAAAATCAGCCTCGCCGTCCGCGGCCTGTACGGCGAAGGCTCGCAGGCGATGGGAGACTTCTATCAAATCTCCAACCAGCAGACCTTGGGCCGCTCGGAGCTTGAGTTGATCGAGCAAGTCGGAGACGTGGTCCCCGCCCTGATTCATTACGAGCGCGAAGCCCGCGATTTTCTGATTAAGGAAAGTCAGCAAATGCTACACGACCAAGTAAGCCGCGCCTATGGCATCCTCCGCACCGCCCAAACCATTAGCTCCGAAGAAACGATGCTGCTGCTGTCGAAAGTGCGAATGGGGGTCAACTTGGGACTGATCGACGACTTGTCCCTGTTGAAGTTGAACGAACTTTTCATCCGCACTCAACCGGCGCATCTGCAAAAGCTGACCGGCAGCGAACTCACCACCGCTGACCGCAACATTGAACGCGCCAGGTTCCTTCGTCGCTATCTCAACAACGAAGGCAACGGCGGCTTGAATTAACCGCCCCATCGCGCCCTCGCCATCTCCCCGCGTCGAAGTGCCAGCCCACGCAAGTCCCCAGGGCCGCATTCAACCTTCCCGTTGGCGATGCCACGGCAGAATTTCAAGCGCTGCGACATGCGGCGCTTGACGTTGACCTTCGCATTGCACGTATAATACGGGGGGCAAGAAGCGGCCTTACAGGGAATCATTCGAAGCAACAGGTGGGGGCTGCGAAACTCCCGGCAGCAAAGGAACTTCAACTTCGCCATGTCGACGCCTCGATACCCGCGGCACTAAATCCATAATCCAAGACAAACTCAACATGCAATTGTGAGAACGCGCCAGCACCATTTTACCATTTGCATTTTGCACTTGTTATCCGCTCATGCCCGACGATCGCCCACCTGCGCTCCCTGCCGACGAAGCCCGCCTGTTGGCCGAGCAGCTTGCGATACTCGCCCAAACGGGCTTGCCGCTGGCATCGGGATTGCGCGCGGCCGCCGAGGAAATGCCCAGCCCTCGATTGGCCGAGGCCATGAACTCCCTCGCCCAGCGTCTCGAGCAAGGCCGCTCGCTCGACGATGTGCTCCGCGACAGTCCGCGCCTGCTGCCCGAACACATGCTCCGCCTGATCGAAACCGGCGTCCGCTCGGGCAATCTGGCCGACGTGCTCTCGCAGCTTGTCGAAATCGATCGCTCGTCGCACGATTTGCGTCGCAGCGTGCGAGGAGCCATCGCCTATCCGCTGTTGCTCGCCTTGCTCTGCGCCGTGCTGCTGGTTTTGCTCGCGACGTTCATCTTACCTGCCTTGCGGCAAGTTGTGGAAGAATTTGAGATCAGCGATTTACCATTTTCCTCGGCGGTTCTGTTCTCGCTGGATGGCAAAAAACTCTGGCTGATTTTGGCAGCGGCATTGACCGCCGTCACGATGATATTCTTTGCGCTGCGAGTATCGTTGCCGCCCCAGCGGTGGCGCTGGATGCTCACTTGATTGCCGCTATGCGGCCCGTTGCTGCTCTGGCGCGGCATCGCCAGTTGGTCGCGATTGGCGTCGCTGCTGCTCAAGCAAGGCTTGCCTGCGCCTGATGCGCTGCGATTGGCGGCAACGGGTGTGGACGATGCACTCTTGGCCGTTGAAGGTTTGCGACTTGCCAAGGCAACCGCGCAGGGCGCAAGCGTCGCCGATGCGCTCCAACGAAACGGCAGCTTGCCCGAGTCGCTGGTGCCCATCGTCGATTGGGGTCAGCAGCAGGGCGTCTTGCCAGCAGCCTTCGAGACGGTGGCCGAAATGGCCGAAAACCGCCTGCGCCTGCGGGTGGCGCTGCTGCGGACGATCTTGCCGCCGGTCGCGTTTATCTGCATCGCGGTCGTGGTGCTCTGGTTCTTCCACGCCATGTTCGGCCCGCTGGTAGTCCTCATCACATCACTTTCCGGCGGTTCGCACCTCTATGGAGGCAGCGCCAAGCCCGCCGCCACGATCGATCCGACCCTGATCGCAACGGCGGTCTTCGGCTTATCGATCGCGCTTGCAGCCCTGGCCATCGTCATCCGCTTGGTCGCCGCAATGATTCGCGGGCCGAGGCCGAAATCGCGATTCATGTCAGCGGTCACCGACGCGATCAGAATTTTCTACTGGATAGCATTCTTTATCGCGCTGTTCATCGGCTTGACGGCTGGCACCAACGGCGCGATCGGCTTCCTGCTTTGGTGGGCTGCCGTCGTTGTCGCACTCATGATTTCCAATCAACGGAAACGGTCGGCACAACAATCGCTCGTGTGGATGCTGGGAACGGCCGTCGCCAAAGGAATTCCGCTCGCAACGGTGGCCCGCGCCTTTGGAGAGGAGCGCAGTGGTAGCCTCGCGGCCAAAGCCCGGCGGCTCGCCCAGCAATTGGACTGCGGCGTTTCGCTGGACGAAGCCATGCACAAAGCGAACATCTCGATCCCCACCGATGCGCTCGTCGCGCTGCGCACCGGCTATGTCACGCGCAGCGCCATGCCGCTCATCCGGTCGGCCGAACACCATGCGGCCACCGATGCGGTCATTCATTCCGCCACTGCCAAGGTCGTCTATGCGATGGTGTTCACGCTGTTTTCCGTTTCGGCTATCGCATTCATCGTGATCAAAACCGTGCCGGCATACATCAAGATGTTCGACGATTTCGGCAGGGCGCTGCCGGAGACGACGCTTGCTTTCATCGGCCTTGCGCACGCGGTCGCCCACGGCGGCGCCATTTTCAGCCTGCTGCTGTTCGCATTCGTTCTCGCCACGGTTTATGCCGTGCTTCGCTATATCGGCGTGGGAAGGTGGGATCCGCCGCTGGTGCGAATGGTCTCTCGGCCGCTCGATAGCTCGATCGTCCTTCGCTCGCTCGCCGATGCGGTCGAGCGTGGATCGCCGATTTCCTCCATGGTCGATGGCTTGGCGCAAAAATACCCGAAGCCGTACATCAAAATGCGGCTCTACAGCGCCGCCAATCGCATCGCCAATGGCTCGGATTGGTGCGAAAGCCTGCACGCCGTGGGCCTGTTGTCCCCAGCCGAAGCCGGATTGCTGAAAGCCGCCGAAAGCGTGGGGAATCTTGCCTGGGCGATGAACGAATTGGCCGAGCGCCTGTCGCGCAAGTTCATTGCCCGGGTCCATCGAATTTTGGCAATCGGCTTTCCGCTGATGCTCATTTTGTTTGCCGCCCTGGTGTGCTTCGTCGCCAGTGCAATGATCGAACCGCTGGCCGATTTAGTAATTAGCCTGTCATCGGGAACAAGAGGTCAATGACATTAATGTAGACCACGCAGGCGGTATTTCGCCGATCCTGCTCATCCGAATTCAACCACCTTCATCGGTGTTTCCGAGGCTTTCCCATGCAAGAGCCGCGAAAATCTTCGACCATTTGCACCAGCCGCGGTTCTGCGGGAGTGTCACGGTCTCCCGACGCAGTTGAGGCATGGGCTCCCAGCCTTGCCACGCCAGCCGACCAAACGTCTTCCGAACTGCACGAAACTTGCCATCAAATCGCGCTATCCGGTCGGGACGCCCGAGCACAGCCATGGAATCGGCCAACGGCGTATGCATCATTCGCTGGTTTTACCGTCCTCGAAACAACCATTGCCTTGGTGGTCCTGGCCTTCGGACTAATACTGGCCGCTCGAATTTTCGGCGTCAGCGCCCGTCAGCAGCAGGCGGCCGGCCAACTGCTGACGGCCCCAATTGGAAACCGCCAACGCCCTTGAAAAAATCGCCGCAATGCCTTACGTCGACATTACTTCCGACGCGCTGGCAAAGCTGTCGCTGCCCCCGGACGCCACCGACGCCCTTCCCGGCGGACGCTTGACCGCCACCGTTCAAACCATCACCGACGACGGCCCGCCGCACAAACGGATTGCCGTCCAAGTCGCCTGGCCGATGGGCGATGGGCCAGAGCGAACCATGGACCTGACCGCCTGGAAATACGATCTGCCCCCTGCCGCCACTCCTTGACACATGTACGCACATTAACTATACTGTAGTTCATACATCGTAGCGGCAGCTTCCAGCCGCCGAGACAACATCCCCTGGCGGTGCTCGTGCAGAGCGCCACGGTGGAGCCATATAAACATCGCTATGTTCATTTTTACAACACTCGACCTCCGCCGCGACAAACTGCGCAATCTGGGGCGAAACATGCCCCCGCGAAGATTGCGTACGCAATCTTCCTGGAGCCACCAGTTGTTGCAAATTGATCCAGCCTCAAATATATCCATCTGCCCATGTTGATCGTCCCTCCCGATTCGCCACCCCTTTTTTCCATCGACCCTCGCCACGCCCTGAACGTCACAATACCCCGTAATTTCTCGATCCAATTTGCTCACGCCGGTCGATTTTCAAACAACCCCCCCGGAAATGAACAGGAAACGAAATCCGCTGCAAATCGCAAATCTCTCGGAGAACACCACCAATTGCCCCAGCCTGATTTCCGCACAAAATTTTTTTTGTGAAAATCGGAAGGCAATCAATCCTGTGAATTAGACGCGATGCTCGAACAACCCCCTAGCGAAACCGTTGAAATCGATCCATCACACCGCAAGGCGGCTCGGTTTGATTCTCGCCAATCGCGCTCCTCAAGTTCTATCGCGAGAAATGAACCAAGCGGGTCATTCCCATCGCGACAGATCTTCACGTCAGAGCGTGAAGGGCACATGAAACGGCCCTAAACCTTAAACCCTCATGTCACCTCGTCGCGCCTACACGCTTATCGAAATGGTCATCGTCATCACTCTGGTTACGCTCGTGCTGGCGACGGTGGCGGCATTGCTTGGGAGCGTGATGCGCTCAAACCGTGCCGCGCTATCGCATCGCGACTGGATCAGGTCGGTTCAGCGTCTAGCCATGCAGTTCCGCGACGATGTTCATGCGGCTCGGTCGGCCCGCCCAGCCGATGGCAAGCTTTCACTCTCGCTGCCGAACGGCGAAACGGTTGTTTACGCGGCCACCGACGAGTCGATCCAGCGCACCGTCGAATCCGACGACATCGTAGCGCAGCGCGACTCGTTCGATCTGCCGTCGGCAGCCATCGCCCGGTTTGAAGTCGTCCCAAGCGGAGACGGCCATCTCGCCAGTCTACTGGTCACCTACCCGCTCGACCCAATGCAAGCAGAATTCTCCGACCGCCGCACCCTGCGAATCGACGCATGCACCGCTCGTTCCCCCGCACCACGCGGGAGCGATCTACCGCGACGCTCGGCGTTGCCAACCACGGAGTAACCATCGATGAACGATTGGAATCCCAGCTTATGGAACGGCGCGATGCAGAGCATCGATCCAAACATTCCTGCGCGGAGCGTGAAAGCCAGAAGCTGTCGCCGCATTTCTCCGAGGCGCGGCATTGCGATTGTCGCTGCCATTGTCGCGCTCACCGTCGCCAGCGTCATGCTTTTTTACCTGCTCAAGGGGACGATCGAGACGCAACGCCAAATGCGTTCGCACCGCCAAGAAGTTCAAGCCGACTGGCTTGCCGCGGCAGGCATCGACCGAGCCATCGCCCAACTGCGACAATCGGCCAACTACGCCGGCGAAACCTGGCGCATTCCCCCCGAGCAGATTGGCGACACCGCTACCGCGGAAGTTATCATCAAAGTTGAACCGGCCGCGGATTCCAGCGACAAGCAAATCTCCGTCCAAGCCGACTACCCTGTCGACACACCATTCCGCGCCCGAAAGACACGGAATGGTCGGTGGGCGGCAGACGGCAAACGGTAGTCAAGAACGAAAGTCAAAGCGACGAATCACTGACCACGGACCAAATCCCCTAGACCCCCATGAAACCCAACATCAATCGTCGCACCATTCATCTCCGAACGAACATTCATCGTTCATCATTCATTGTTCCTCGTACCGCTTTCACCCTCGTCGAGCTACTTGTGGTAATCGCCATCATCGGCATCATGGTCGCGATGCTGCTGCCGGGGCTGCAAGGTTCGCGCGAACTAGCACGCCGCACGGCCTGCTCGAACAAACTCGCCCAGTTGAGTATGGCGATGCACAACTACGAGATGGCCCACGAAGTGTTTCCTCCCGGCGTTACCGAAGCGAAAGGCCCCATTCGCAACGAAGCCCAAGGAAGTCATCACAATTGGATCATCCAGTTGCTGCCATATATGGAAGAAACGAGCACGTTTCGCAACATCGACCAGAACCAAAGCGTCTATTCGGGCAAGAATGCGCCCGTGATGGCGATGCAGCTTGCCAGCGTCACCTGCCCCACCGAATCGAATGTGCCACCGCCTGGCGTCGGCGGCCGACCGGGGATTACCAACTACGCCGGCGTCCATCACGACCTCGAATCACCGATCGACGCCGACAACCACGGCCTGTTGTTCCTCAATAGCCGTATTCGTTATCACGATATCACCGACGGCGCGAAGCACACGCTGCTAATCGGCGAAAAATTGTCCGACATCGCCGACCTTGGCTGGCTTAGCGGCACGCGCGCTAGCCTGCGAAACACCGGCAGCAATTTGAATTGTGCGCTGCCGATGCAGATCGCGTGGTCGAAGATCCCCAACGATCCCAACCCGCCGTCTTCCGAGCCTGCCGCGCCACCCGATCCAACCGCGACCAATATAGTCGCGAATCCCGCCGATGTTCCGGCGGCTGAATCTGAAAACCCGCCCGCGGCCGTCGAAAAGCCTCAGCCCCTGGTACCTGCAATTCCCGAAAATGCCCCCGACCCGATCGCCTTCGTCGGCGGCTTCAATAGCATGCACGCCGGCGGTGTGAACTTTGTCTTTGCCGACGGCAGCATCAAATTCCTGCCCGAAACCATCGACCTGTCAATCCTGCAACAACTCGCCAACCGCGCCGACGGCAAACTGCCGCCGACGGATAATTGACCATCATGAAGCGCTTCGACGGCCAAGTAGCTCTCGTTACCGGCGGCGCTCGCCGCATCGGCGCAGTCGTTGCGCGCACGCTGGCTACCGCCGGTTATCGCATCGCGATCCACGCCAATCATTCGATTGCTGAAGCCGAAGTCCTCGCCGCCGAATTGACGGCGGCAGGCAGTCCTTCGCTGGCGCTGGTTGCCGACGTTCGCGACGAAACCGCGGTCGCCCATGCGGTGGATGCCGTCCATCGAACCTACGACCGAATCGACGCACTGGTGAACTGTGCAGCCATTTGGAGAGCCCAGCGACTCGAAGCGGCGACAGCCGACGACCTGCGAGAACACTTTGCCGTCAATACCCTCGGCACGTTTTTATTCTGCCAGCACGTCGGTCGCATCATGGTCGATCAACCGAGCGGTGGCGCGATCGTCAACATCGGCGACTGGGCCATCGCCAGGCCATACCTCGATCATGCCGCCTATTTCGCCTCGAAAGGCTCGATTCCCACGCTTACGCGCACCTTTGCCGTCGAGCTGGCCTCGCGCAATCCGAACATCCGCGTCAACGCGATCCTCCCCGGACCAGTACTGCTTCCCGCCGACCTTTCCCCCGCCGACCGCGCCGAAGCCATTGCCGGCACGCTACTCAAACGCGAAGGCAATCCGCAAAACATCGCCGACACGGTGCTGTTTCTCGTCGCCAATGATTTCATCACCGGCGTCAACCTCGCCGTCGACGGCGGACGCACCATCGCCCCGTAAGCCCACTCGGCGGCCACGATTCGACGTTGCCATGGTTCCGAATCCAACATCTTGATTCCACGCCCCACCCATTGACACCCAGCCACCTCATGCCGCACAATCGAACCAACCCGCCCCCATCGTCTAGTGGCCCAGGACGTCGGGTTCTCAGTCCGAAAACCGGGGTTCGACTCCCCGTGGGGGTAGTGTTGTTGTGTTCAGTAGTTCTGGCAGATAGCCGCAAATTGACGCAACGTCTTGTGTCGCCTCACCTTGCAACGGTGGGGCGTTTTTCGTTGGTGGGGGCGTTTTCGCTTCCATGCGAGTCGGTTCGGCAGTTTGCTGCACCACCTGTTGCACCACCTTGCCGCCGTCGGCTTGCCCCGTGGCTCGGTCAAAGTGGGCATCGGTCGTCTGCAGGTAGTGCTTGGCGGCAATCGCTTCGGTATTCCCTAGCCAATCGGCAACCACATGCGAGGGGAATTCGTCGCACAACTCGGTTTGCCTGCTAGCCCGCAGGTTGTGGAATAGCCGTTCCCAGGGCTGTAAGCCCGCTCGCCTTAGAATTCGCAGTAGTTGCGTTCGCAGGTTCGTTCCGCCCCCTTTGTAGTGCGTAATGACGGATTGCGTTTGCGACGGTGGCCGACCGTTGGCCGATTCGTACTCGTTAAATGATTTCTCAAGCACGGCCAGTAATTCGGGGAATAGCGGAATCGTGCGATACCCCTTGCCGTGCCGCTCCGTTTTGGGGGATGTAATGGTGATTCGTCGCGTTGTCCAGTTAATATCGCCCCAGAGAAGCGATAAGGTTTCACTGGGCGTTCGCAATCCGCCGTAGCGGGCCAGAGAGATAATTACTTCCCATTCCGTATCGGGGGCCGCTTCGATTAGCTTGGCCACGGTTGCCCGGTCGATGAATTGCCTCCGGGCGTCGTTCCTTTCCCCGCCTGTTTTTAGCTCGGAGAATGGATTGCAGCGAACCAAACCCTTGCGCTGGGCCAGCCTGAAAAACTGCTTAGCGTGCTTGATCGCCTTGCTGATTGTGGCTTCGGCCAGTCCGTCGTTCACCATCGCTTGTCGCCAATCGTCGCATTCCCCAGGTTTGATTGTGTGTAGCGTTCGGTCGCCCCCGAAAAACTCAACCAGCCGTACAGTGGAGTTCTTCAGGTTGCGAATGGTGTTCGGCTTGGCATCGCCACGGCTTTCGATGGTAACCGTTCACGGCCTTAGCTGCGGAGCAGTCTGGGGGCGGTTTGGTTTTGGAGTTGAGCGCGAATCGATTCGAGCAGGAAGGCGAAGAAGTTGCGGTGCTGCTTCTTACAGGTGGCGATGGCGG
>JADZDJ010000098.1 GCA_020851115.1 Pirellulales bacterium | reverse complement strand
GCACGACCGATGTGAATAATTCGCTTCGGAGTCAGCAACAATCGGGCGTCGGCCGGCGCGCCCTGTTCACTTAAGAAAAGCACGCTTTCTCGATAGACGGTTGATGACGCCCAAAAAGGCTCAAGCAAATGCCATTTGTTTGCGCTAGCTTTCGGCGAGTCGGAACTCCCGCCGGCATCTGCCGCGTTCAAATGTGACTGATTGCATAGCCATAGAAAGAAATAGCAGAACACTACCGCAATCGACTGCGATGGCAATCCAGCAATTGGCGCATGGTTGAGCCGAACAAGTATTTTGAAGCCCTTGGTGCCGCTAGATTGACCGCTGTGGCAACGACCGAGCCTTTGAATTAATGCTTCACCATTCATCGCTTGATTCACCTTGATTGCGTTTGAGACTCCTGACAACTTCGCCGATCTGACCAATTGGACAAAATCGATCGCTCAGCAAAGACCGGTCAGCGGACCATCTCCGCAGTACTCAGGGTTGCCGAACCGCTTTAGATCGTGACCAAAGCTATGGGCAAGCGAGAGCAATAATCGGTTGTGCGGCACGTTTGGAAACTTGAGCGAACGGCCCAAGTGAAAATCGAGGCCGCCACCGACCAGTACAAAGGGAATGTTGTCGAGCATATGATTGCTTCCCTTGCCCAATTCATTCGTCCAAACGATCAGCGTGTTGTCAAGCAAGCTGCCTTTGCCGCCTGGTTCGGGCGTTGCGGCAAGCCGCTGCACCAGGTAGGCCAGTTGCTCGCAGAACCACTTATTGATGCGAGTCAACTTATCTTGGGATTCCTGGTTACTGTCCGGGTGATGAGACAGTTCGTGATGTCCTTCATCAACACCAATCCAGCGCATTTTTGTTTGGCTGACGGAGTAAGTATATTGTAGCGTGGCGACGCGCGTGAAGTCTGCCGTGAAGGCATTCGCGAGCAACTCGATTTGCATCTTGCTGATCCGCGGCATGTTATCAATAATCGTCGTTCACACCCGGCTCAAGCACGGGGGCGACAACTCGATTCGCGCAGGTCGGTTGCGCATTTGCGCCAGCGGCGAATAAAACGAGTCGTAAACGTACGACGCGACGTTTTTGGCATCCTCGCCGACGCACTTCTCAGGTGCGTCCTCGGGCATGGTTTCTTCAATAAGCTTTGTAAGCTCCAGGAGGGAGCGGTCTCCGACGAGTGGAGCTGGATGGTGATTTTTTGTGCCTTCTCCATTAGCCCCGTGACAGGTCGCACAAAGCAATCGGTAAATCGGCTCGCCAGGGTGCGGACCATTTGCTGCCGTGGAGTCAACAAAAGAAACTGCTATGATCAAAAACGTGGCCCCTATTGCACACTGAGGACGTATTTGTCGCCCAGTGTTTCCAACCCTGGGATCCGCTGATCGTTGGACCGAATTCCGTCGCCATGAATTCGACTCCGCGGGAAGATCCAACGAGGCGGGATGAAAATCTTCAATTCGATTCATGACACTAAATCAGGCTCATTGGTGGATTTGAAGTCCGAGTTAGCATTGGCCAGGTTGATCACCATTTGAAATGGTCAGCGCAGGATCAGCAGGAAGGCAATTAGGTCGCGCAATTCTTGGTCGGTGAGTTGATCGACCAATCCTTCAGGCATGATCGACGTGTCAAGTTCACGGCGTGATTCAATCGCATCAATCGATACCGAAAATTCGTTCCCATCAACACCCAAGTAGTCTTCCTGGTTGTAGCCCTTGCGAAGTGTGACTCCGACTAATTGCCGGCCGTCGGTTGTTTCGATTGCCCATTGGCGGAAACCCGGAGCAATGTCGCGTGATGGTTGGATAATGGCTTGCAACAGTTCGCGCTGACCGCGGTGGCCAATGCGACTAAGGTCTGGTCCGATTAGGTTGCCGCGGCCTTCGGCCCGATGGCATCGCGCGCAGTAGCCGACTTTACCGTGGAAGAAGATTCGCCGACCATTTTCCGCGTCACCTTCGCCGCTAATGCAGTCCAACCAAGCCGTCACGTCGTCGCGCGAGGGCCGCTTGGGCTTCATCGGCAGATTTAGCAGACGCAGTTTTTCAGGCGAATCTTTGAAAGCCGCCAGGCGTCGCCGATCGGCCTCATCCAACGGAATACCGACTAGCGAACGCAATGCCGCACGACAGATCACATCGTCCCCCATCGCTGCCCAGTCGAAAAGCTGGTTCTTAAACTCAACTGCGCTTGCTAGACCATCGATGGCCGTGGCTCGTAGAGCGACGGTTTGTGTGTCATCGCCGGCGAGTTTTGCGAGCAAACGGCGGCGCTCTGCATTTGGTGCAGCGGCCAGTGTGCGCACGGCCTCCAACCTCAGTTTTTGATCGGGGTGAGTCGTTAACGACTCGAGCAGTTTCAATGCGGCTTGTGGCGACTCCGGTGGAAGCATTCGTAATGCAAAAGCCCGTATTTTCGGCGGACGGCTGTCATCGGTTGCTAGTTTGAGCAATCGCTCGGGATCGATGCTGTGACGATCGACACGGCCCTTCTCCAGCACTTCCAGCGTACTCAGATGGGCGGCAAACAGTTCGGGTGTTAGACGTGGAGAGTCCAGTCCGGACTCAACGAGCGATTTGAATTTTTCGAATCGCTCGTCGGCAATCCATTTTAGCGCTGCGAGCTGGAGGTCTGCATCGCAACCTGTCAGATTCTGCGATTGATCGCTGGACTGAGATAGTTCATCAAGCACAGACACCTTCCCAGCGCGCTTTGCGGCCATGAACAGTCCCAATCGCTGGCGTGCCGTGTAATCGGTGTGACGGACTTTGAACTCGCCCTGGCTGCGGGCCACGACATTCGTGGCCGCCGAACGCACAAATGGATCGTCGCTATCCATGTGCTTGAGCAACGCCGTCGCGTCCGCCGGCCATTGAAGTGCATTGATTGTGGGCAACGGCGAATCGTCGCGCTCGGTGCCCAAGGTCGGCGGATGTTTGGGCGTCAGTCGCCAAATGCGGCCCAAGCCGGTCAACTCATAACTAGCGCTGGCCCAATCGCTAACATAGAGCGCGCCATCGTTAGCGACGCCGATGCCTACGGGGCGAAAATTCAAATCACCATTGACCAGAATCGTTCGCTCGGCCCCAAACGAAGCGCCGCGGCGTGTCAGCCGATAATGTTCCAGCCGATTGTCGGCCCAGGAGGCAATTAATAGACCGCCGTCATAGGGAACGATCTCGCAGGGAGCCTCGCCGATTCCGGAGACCATTGGCAATGTACCTGGCAATTCACCGTTCCAGGATTGGAACGGGTGCAGCCCGTGATGGCCGTAGCGATATTCAAAGCCGTAATCGCCCCCTTCGACCACATGAAGCAATCGACACGGTGGCGAACTTGTGGGGTCATTGTCCGTTGCAAATACCCGGCCGGCGCGATCAACACACAGGCCGAACGGATTCCAGAACCCGGTAGCTACGCGTCGGAGCTTCGACCCATCCACGCGGCAATGATAAACGCTGCCACCCTCCCCGCCGCCGCTGAGTTGTATACCGTCTGTACCGATCAGCTTGTACGAGGCGCCACCATTTTCGCCTAGGCCAAAGTACATGCCTCCCTGGCCGTCAAAGGCCAACCCCGACAGTCCATCGTGCGGATAGGTAGTCTTCGTTTTGAGTTGGATCAATCGCGTGTCTTCCACTGCCTTGCCGCTATTGTCGTTTTCGCGCAATCGGTGCACCGCAGATCGCGTGGTGACAAACAATTCGCCGTTTGTGGCCAGCGCGATATCCATTGCTGCCTGAAAACCCTCATGAAATACTTCGACCACATTTGCCTTGCCATTGCCCTCGGTATCGCTCAACCTCAGTATCCGATCTGACTGCGGCCCCTGATAATTCGCGGGGCGAAAGTGCGTATGACTCTCGATTACGTACACGCGTCCTTTTCGGTCGACCTGCACCCCAATCGGATTGACGACCTGTGGCTGCTCCGCGAACAGCGCGATTTCGAACCGTTGCTGCGGGTCATGAAGTACCGCCTTAGCTCCAGAGGCAATTGGTGCCAATAATAGGGCGACAACAATGGCCGAAGAAAATTGATTCATTGTGAATTTCGGGGACCAAAATTGGTCAAGCTACTGAGCGGTTTGGACTCCGAATCGAGCCGACGGGATCAAAGGTTTATCGCTCCAGAACGGATCCCATTCGCAGTGCTGCGTTTCAGGCCTTGTATGGCCTTCGGCCGGAGAGCCTTGTCCAAGCTGCAAAATCCAAACATCACTCTGGGAAGTCAAATGATATATAAGAATGGACTAGCCCGCAAGCTGCATTTGTCCTCGATTATCGAACAAAAGTGGCACTCTGGCGACCAGAATTGCATCCCCATGCCACGCGAGACGTAGAATTCGATGCATTTCACTTTGAAGAGCTTATTTCGCG
>JADZDJ010000097.1 GCA_020851115.1 Pirellulales bacterium | reverse complement strand
CCCTAATAGCCACCGCGGCCGCGCGAGACCTGGTCAGGGGTCTCGCGGGCCGCTGCACAAGAATTCCATCTCTTATTGAAACGGAAAAACTGTCCAAAGATTGGGGTCCACTTCAGTAGGAAGGCGATTCCCGCGGCAACTAAAGAACTCTGCAGCCAGCCCATGCGGAATAGTGTAATCGGCCGGCGCGATTGGAGGTACTCGTTCGTGAAGCCGCGGCAATCGCCATTGCAAGTTCAACTGGGCGCGCTGCGTTGAAAATGCACATGCCGCCAGTGGCCGTTTTCCCGATGCCAGATTCGAGTTTCTTCCATGACAGCCGTCGTCGGATTGCCATCGGCGGCGAGTTTCTGCGTTAATCGTAAATAAGCGATAATCGCCACGTCGTTGCCGCAAAACGTGATTACCGGCGATGCCATCGTCGTCTGCCGCGGATCCTTCGCCGCACCGAGATCGAAATAGTATTTGTGAAATGCCATTCCGCCAACCAAGTTGCCGCGGGTTTCAGGCTCAAAGCAGGTCAGCCGCGGATGGCAAAGTTGCTCGTAGGTCTGCCAATCGGCTGCCGCGATGGAATCGAGCAGGCGTTGATTGACGGCGATGATTTCTTGAGTGGGAGTCAAGGTAGGGTGAATAAACGAAAAAATTGCCGCGCGATGCTATTTCTCAAGGGTAGCCGCTAGCCGAAGCGGCCAACAAAACGTCATTGAAATCTATTCTCGGAAAAAACCCAAGCAAGTCACAGTGGTGTGAAATCGAAAGATGGTCGAAAGTACCTTTACGACGGAAAAAAGGGAGGAAAATGGGGTGAGCTTCTGAAGTTACCCAGTTTCACATTGTCGCGTTTCCTCCGGCCAAATCGACTAGACAGCCGCTGCAAGACAAGGTATACCTTGACTTTCTGATCGTAAACCCATCAATTTTCAACGAATTGCCCAACTTACACCGTTTTCCAAACTCATTGCATCGTGCGGATGAGGGCGAACGAAGTCTGGGCCTTTACTGTTATCAAGATCAAAGTGTCAGGAGGATCTCACAGGTGGCAACCGTTTCTGAACGTGTAATCGACATTGTGGCCACGCAATTGGGCGTGAGCAAAGAGCAAATTACGCCCGAGACGAATTTTGTGAACGATTTGGGCGCGGATTCGCTCGACCAGGTGGAATTGGTGATGGAACTCGAAGAGGAGTTCGATATCAATATTCCCGACGACGCGGCAGAGAAAATCCAAACCGTTGGCCAAGCTATCGAGCATATCGAAAAAGCTCAGAAGTGAGCGCCGTTCTACTGTCGAAATCGCATTCCGCCACACCGTCGAGCGGTTTGCGCAGTCCCCAATCGAACTGAGCGCGTCGGCGCCGTTTTGTGATGAACCGTCGTGTCGTTATTACCGGCCTGGGTGCCGTCACTTCACTCGGCTGCAATGTCGAAGAGCTTTGGCAGCGGGTGCTGCGCGGCGAGAGTGGCGTGCGCAAGCTCACGCGGTTCGACACGGAAAAATTCAAAGTCAAATTCGGCGGCGAAATCGGTGACTGGGCGCCAAGCGAAGCGTATGTTTCGGCAAAGGAATTGCGCCGGATTGATCGATTCACGCAATTTGCGCTGGTGGCTGGCATCGACGCCGTGCGGCAAAGCGGGCTCGATTTCTCACAGGAAGAGCTGTTCAACTGCGGCGTCATCTTGGGCTCGGGAATCGGCGGATTACACGAAATTGAAGATCAAACCGAGCGGCTACTGATGAAAGGCCCCGATCGGGTTTCCGCCTTCCTCATTCCGAAAATGATGGTGAATGCGGCCAGCGGGCAGTTGTCGATCGTTTACAAATTGCGAGGTCCGAATACCGCAGTGGCCACGGCTTGTGCAAGTGCGGCCAACGCGATGGGAGATGCATTCAACACCATCCGCCGCGGCGCTGCCGATGTGATGATCACTGGCGGCTCCGAAGCGGCCATCACGCCGATGAGCATTGCTGGGTTTTCGAACATGAAGGCGCTCTCCGAGCGGAACGACGCTCCACAAAAAGCCAGCAGGCCGTTCGATAAAGATCGCGACGGCTTTGTGCTGAGCGAAGGAGCTGGAATTCTTATTTTCGAGGAACTCGAACACGCCAAGCAACGTGATGCAAAGATCTTTGCCGAAGTGCTTGGCTACGGCACGAGTGGTGATGGCGGGCACATTACCCAGCCCGACGAAAACGGCACAGGAGCGGCCAAAGCGATGCAGCGGGCGCTGGCGGACGCACAACTAAACCCGACCGACGTCGGATACATCAACGCCCATGGAACAAGTACGCCACTGGGCGATGCTGCCGAAACGCGGGCGATCAAAAGCATTTTTGGCGACCATGCAAAGAAAGTGAGCATTTCCAGCACAAAAAGCCAAATCGGCCACTTGCTTGGCGCCAGCGGCGGCGTGGAATTGGTATTCGCCGTGCTGGCCCTTCGAGATAGCTTGATCCCACCGACGATTAATCTCGATACACCCGATCCAGAGTGCGATTTAGATTACACGCCGAAAGAGCCTCGCGAGCGTCGTCTGAAGGCCGCGATTAGCAATAGCTTCGGGTTCGGCGGACACAATGCATGTTTGGCAGTGGGATTACCGAGAAATAATTGATCTTTCCCTCCGATCGCTGGATGCAAGTCCACCCAGTGCAGCACGCCAGCACTGCTTTTTCGGGATGCGAGCCGCGATAGAAGGCGAACGCAAAGGATCTCAGGCGACGATTTCATGGGGTCAATTGGCCCTGGCAATATGTCGTCGAATCGGGTATTCTATGAGTTTTCCGAATTTCTCGCCTTGGTTGGTGCCATATGCCTCGTTTTGGATCGTTTGGTGGTCGCAAAGACGCGCGTCCGATGCGCACGCGCGCGAAGCCCAAGATTCGGGCCAAGAAAAAAGATCCGATTTTCATCGAAGGCAAGCGTCCGCGGCCGATGTTTGTCGATTACAAAGACCTCGATTTGCTCAATAAGCTCACCAACCGCCAGGGCAAGATTGTCAGCCGCCGCAAAAGCGGCTGCACCGCCGCCAGCCAGCATGCGGTTACACTGGCTGTAAAACGCGCTCGTTTTATGGCGCTATTGCCCTATGTGGGCGAGTAAGAATTGCGAGGAACTGTGAGCAATGAGCACTGAGCTGTAAGGCATTTGTTCACTGCTCACGGCTCATAGCGCTTCGTTTTCACCAGTGCCTGCCTTCACTACCACGCGCCGCGTTGAATTTCGCGATACCGACGCCGCCGGGATCATGCATTTCGCGGCATTCTTTCCGTTGATGGAATCCGTGGAGCACGAATGCTTCCGCCATCTCGGCCTCCGGATGCTTTCCCGCGATGAAGCCGGTGCCGTGAGTTGGCCTCGCGTACACGCTGACTGCGATTATCGCGCTGCGGTGGGGTTTGAAGATGTGTTGTCGGTGTCGCTCACGATTGCCCGACTGGGCGAAAAGAGTGTCACCTACAGTTTCGACATTCGGCATGGCGAGCAACTAGCGGCTGAAGGAAGCATTACTGCCGTCTGTTGCCGGATGGCGCCAAATCGGCCGCCGCAGTCGATTCCGATTCCGGCGAACATCAGGGAAAAGCTGTGTCAGTTTGCCGTCTGAGATAACATGGTTGGCAATATTCAGTGTACGATTGCGTCATCAAGCCCACGACGATTTCCAGCTTGCCTCAATGCCGACGATTGAATCGAACCCTCCAGGATATCACCATGGTCCAACCTGTCGATCTGATGCGCATGGCCATCGACAAATGCCGCCAAGGAATGGCGGCCGGCAATAGCCCCTTCGGCTGCGCCATCGCTCGTGGCGATGAAATCGTTTCCGTCGCCCACAACACGGTGCTGACGACCATCGACATTACCGCCCATGCCGAAGTGAATGCCCTGCGACTCGGCTGCCAACACACGAACCAAATTTTCTTAGCAGGCGCGATCGTCGCCACGACTTGCGAACCGTGCCCAATGTGCATGTCTGCGCTGCATTGGGCGCGCGTGGAAGCGGTCTATTTTGGCGCAACCGTTCAAGACGCCATGGACGCTGGTTTCAACGAGTTGCAAATCGCCGCCGAAAAAATTGCCGCTCTGGGCGGAAGCAAGGTCAAACTCATCCCTGGTATGCTCGCCGATGAATGCAAGCAGCTCTTCAGCGAATGGAAAAAACTCCCCGCTGCGCGAACGTACTGAACTCACTTGCCGCCTGTCGCCCAATACTCCGCCGTCACTGATGTGTGGATGCCTCCTCGGGGCGTGAAGGCCGCGACGAGCTTCATCCACCGCGGCAGAGTCACCGCCACTAGATCGTCCAAAATGAAATTCGTGATGTGCTCGTAGAAAATCCCCTCGTTGCGAAACTGTTGCAAGTACAGTTTCAAGCTTTTTAGTTCGATGCACTTTGCCGCCGGGCTATAGGTGATCGTTAATGTGCCGAAATCGGGCTGCCCAGTCTTCGGACAGACCGAAGTGAACTCTGGGCATATCGTTTCGATCGTATATTCCCGGTGGGGAAACTGATTATCGAATGTTTCAAGTGCCGTACGAAAGTTTTTCATTGGTATGGCCAAATGCGGTTTGCTGCGTTCCAACTATTTTAGCTCGGATTGGTCAGGCAGCCAGTTGAAAAAGAATGACCCACTGCGTTGGCTGAATGACAACGCTCCAGTTGGGAAGGGTTGAGGAACGTATCAGTCACGTGGCGAAGGGACGGAAGGCGGACTTGGTGAGCCGAACGCCGGTCTCGGAGAGGCCGTCGAGCAAATGCACCGGCGGGCGAATTCCGCGTCAGGTCATCGTGCGTGACCGGTGCAGGGCCGCGGCTACCGATGCCAGTCGTATGCCGTTCCAGGGGTTTTCCAGACTCCCCAGCAGCGTTCGACCGGATTGTACTTGCGGTGATCGGGAGGATCGTTAGCTAACGGTAGCGTCCGTTGGTGGCGATCCGAGAACTCCACCAGACGCTTCTTGAACTGAATGCGAGAACTGGCGATTTCCGGGCCTTTGCCGGTCGGCTAAGTGGATATAGCTCGGCTTGATTGCGCCGGTTTTCCAGGAGCTTGCTCCCCAATTGATTAATTGCTGCGCTTCGCCGCATTTCTAATTGAGGCGCTCTGCCGCAGCGTGGATGTGGTTTGCTGCAATTCTTCGTCGCGTCACGGATTCGATATGCCTCCGTCCGCGGTGTGTTTCGTACAAAGAAAAAATTGTAAGTCTCGGCTGCGCTTTTTGTTGCGCGCTGCTTGCCGTTGGCACGTTCGATGAATGGCGCGCGGAGTGCTTTAGCCATTCCGCCACAGGATTCGCCCCTTCGCCCACCAGCAGGTGATTGATGCGAGCGAATCGCGGTTCAAGCAATTTCCTTTCTCTTTCTTGGGAGTCACAACATGAACGCTCCGACCAGCCAGGCTATCCCGTGGAGACAACGCGCTCCGTTCGGCTATCGCACCCAGCGCATGCTGCATTACACCGAGCATGCGACACGACATTCCTATCGCCAAGCGTTTTTGCCGCACAATCGGCGCGTCTTGCGGCGACAAATCGTCACGGGGGGATTCGCGTGGCTGCTAGCGGTTGGATTGGGTCTGACTACTTCGGCTCGTGCGGCCACGATTAACTTCATCGACGGTGTGTTCAATAATGCCGATTGGACGGGAACCAAGATCGCCGACACGACGGCCGGCGCATCGGCGGCATTTATCGCGTTGCAACAGCCCGCCGGCGGCAATCCCACCTTTTATCGCCAAACGACGCATTCCTGGGGCCTGGGTGGATTGCGAGTGGCTCACTTACGCAACATCGGAGGAATGCCCTTCACCTACAATCCGTCCAGTTCGGGGGCGATTACCAGCCTCGATTATGGTTACGACCTGATTTATCAAATGGGGCCCCCCGGCGGAGCCGTTGCATATTCGTTGCTGTTGCGGCAAGGAGGGAAATATTATGCGCCGGTGGTCGACAACATTTTCGCCAACTCGTGGACGAGCTTCACCCATCTCGGATTGACGAGTTCGAATTTCTACGAGTTGTTGACGCCGGGGCTGGGCATCAACATCTTATCGAATCCCGATTTCTCGGCGACCGGCTCGTTGATCGAGTTTGGCTATCAATCGGCGAACAGCCAAGCCACGACCCACGTCTTCACGAAGGTCAGCGGCATCGACAACTTCCGGATGCGGATGCAAACCGTACCAGAACCAGAGGCAGTTATTTCAATAGCCGTTGGTGTGATCGTGATGGGTGGTTTTGCCGTCTGGAAGACGCGGCAAATGAGGCCAAGAGTGTCGCCGGAAGCAGTTGGACTTGGCGGCATCGGCTGAGCCGCTCGAATCAACCGATGATTGACGACCAACAACAACCTTTCGCACCGCCCAGCACGCGAGGATCACATGCCACACTCCCTTCCATCGCAGTCGCACATCGTCGTCGCCGACAGTCGTCCGAAGGACTATCGAAACTTGACCGTCGTGGCCGGAGAACACGGATGGCACGTACATTTTTTGACCAGCGCTCGGGCAGCCATTCATTTTGGACGCCCCAGTTGCACGAGCCTGTGGATGGTCAATGTAACGCTGCCGGACATGTCGGGGTTCGAACTGCTCGATGTGCTGCGAGAGCGGGTGGCGGAAACGCCGGTGTTCGTGGTCGCGGATCGATACGACATCGACGACGAACGCCGAGCGTGCCGCAACGGAGCGGCGTTGTACGTGGTCAAGGATGCCGCCGGGGCGATCGATTGCCGACCACTCTTGGAGGTGTTGATCGGCAGGCAGATGACAGCAGAGAGGCACACGCCGGTCGTAGCGCCGGCCCGTGGATAGTAGCAATAAGGATCGCTGTTGCAGCTCCCCAAACTTGTTCCAGTCTTTTTTCCGTTTTTCACAAGGAGAAGTATCATGAGTCATCGTTACCTGCATTCGCTGCTGGCCGCCGTGGCAATCATCGCAATGGTTTGCGTGCCAGCAAACGCCGATCCGTTGCCGGGCGAGGTGCTGAAATTCCAGCAACTACCCCTAAACAACGGGCTTCCACCGGGCAATCCCAACACGTATGCCAACTATCCGGGGCACGATGAATGGAGCACCGCCCGCAGTACGCTTCCACCGGCGAATTTTGACTTCGCGGGCACCTTCATGGCCGACGACTTCGCCGACAAGTTTAGTACGCCGGTGGTTCACGTCCGGTGGTGGGGCTCGTACGAAAACAACATCAATCAAGGCTTGGCGCAACGATTCTTGATTTCATTCGAGAGCGACTTGCCGAACGATCCGCTGATCGGAGCAAGTCGGCCGGACCAGCCACTGCTCAATCAAATCGTCAAGGAAGGCCCACTCGCGCCTGGTTCAGGCACATTCACCGAAAAACTCGTCAATCCGGCGGTCAACGAGCACCTGTGGGAGTACAACGCCGAATTGGCGCTCCCGTTCCAGCAAAAGCCAGATACGGTTTATTGGTTGAAAATTGTGGCACTCAACGATCCCAATGTCGACAACGGAGCGTTCAATTGGGGTTGGCACAACCGAGACTGGGGTACGCCGAACCCGTTAGCATCGACGGCGCCGAACGTTGCGCCGGGCGAAGGCATCATTGGCTCGGTCATTAATCCCAATGGAACTTCCGATCCAGTCTGGCATTTCCAAGACGACGCAGTTTCGGGATTGGTGTTCGTAAACGCCAATGCGACGGGAGTTCAGATTCAGCAAACGGGATATAAGCCGGAAAATTACATTGCCATCGCCGGCGCACCGCCGATCGACGGCCCGCCCGGAATCGAAAACTTTTCCAAGGATCTAGCCTTTGAGTTGTACACGGTTCCAGAACCGGCCACGGTGTTGCTCTTCGGCGCCGGTGCCGCTGGGTTGGGACTGGCGGCATGGAAGCGTCGACGACCGCGACTCTCCGCCTAACATTGCACAACCCTGAAATCCCTCTACTCTCTCTTTGAGCCGCGCTCATGTTCCCCCACATGAGCGCGGTTTTTTCATAGACGACTTCGGCCGGCTACCGGCAGCGAGCTACTAAAAAGCAACGATTCTCGCCTGCGCCACTGGGAGTCTGTCCAAGAACCTCTTTAGCACTGGATTTTGGGTACTTGGGCAGCCAGCAAAAAATGACCTACCCGAAGATCGCCCTTTTTGATATTACGACGCCAAACCAGGGGGAAGGATCTCAAGTCTCAAGGACGAGACCATGCTGTCAGAACTTACGGATTCGGTGAT